>JAOZQC010000300.1 GCA_029932425.1 Planctomycetota bacterium
ATCGTTGGTCGCTGCAAGTCCTTGATTCTGAGCATCTTGGATGATCCTTCCCTCGTATCCGTTCGGCCAACCCCACCTACCGCCTTCGATCCTGAGATGTGAGGATGTCCGCCCGGTTCTGCGCCAGGAGGACATCGATGCCACAGCTTCCCCACCGCTCGCCGCGGATGACCGAGAAGGAGCGGGAGTACATCCGCCTGCTTGAGGAACAGGCCGCGAGCGGCCTCAAGCTCAGCGAGTTCGCCCGGGAGAGGGGTCTCAAGGAGTCTCGGATCCGTTGGTGGAAGGCGGAGATCCGCCGTCGTTCCCGTCGCCGGCGAGCGAAGCCCTCGGAGAGCCCCGGGGAGGAGTCGGGTGAGCAGCGCCACGCTCATTGATGGTGTTGTCGGCAGGCTCTCTGATGTTCGGATCGTTCCGTTCCGGGTGTGCCCCTACGCGCGGAACGGAACGATTTCGCAGTCCCCCCCTCCCGTCCCCCCTGGGGGGGGAGGCGGATGGAGGCATGGGCGGCATCGGATGAGGGTGCTCGATCCCGCACGGGAGAGGGGGCGACGCCTTCGCGCCACCCCCCGTTCGCACGCTCGTCCGCGTGCCGCGCCGGGCTATTCCTCGGCGGGGTGTCCCCACCTCCGCCTCCGCTTCACCCGGTTCCCGTGACGAAGAGTTCGGAGGTCTTCGCCCTGTTCTCTTCCGCGAGAGTCCATCCCTCTGTTCCCCGGCTGAGTCTCCCGGCCTGCTCGAGGGCGTGGAGCGTCTCCCCGAGACGGTGGTTGTTCAGCCGGAGCTGTCGCCGGAGTTCTCCGCGCCGGAGAGGATGTCCCGCCTTGCGAAGTGCGGCGAGGACCGCATTGGGGAGATCGGGATCTTCCCCGGGGACCCGGGCGTCTTCCTGGATCGCGAGGCCCGTGCCGCCGTCGCCCGTGACCAGCCCGAGGACGAGCTTTGCGGGCGCCGGGGCGAAGCGGTGCTCGAGGGTAAGGAGCACCCGGTCCTCCTTCCTTGTGAGGAGGGCCGTGGTGTCGGTCCAGGCGTGCAGGTCGGAGCTCCCGCGGAGCGACTGACCCGGGTTCGCCCGGGGGCGCTTGCTCGCGTGGTGCACCAGGACCACCGAGACGTCGTGACGACGCTGCAGCTCCCGGAGGTGTCCGAGCAACCCGGAGATCTCCTGGGAGTCGTTCTCGCTCAACCGGTGCAGTCGGATCAGGGGGTCGAGGAGGAGGAGTCTCGGCGCAAACCGATCCACCGTTCTCTCGAGGCGTTCCCGGCAGCTCTCGTCGTCGAGGCGGAGCACCGGCTCCGTGATCACGTAGAGATCGAGGTCGTCGATCCGGCGGTTCCGCCGCCGGCAGAGCCCGTCGATCCGATCGCGCACGTTCGGCAGTGCGTCCTCGGCGAGGTAGACGAGCGTCGGCCCGGGGTTCTCCACCGGGAAGCGGCCCAGGCAGGGCGTGCCGGTGGCCACGCTGACCGCCATCTCGAGGCCGTACCAGCTCTTCATCGACTTCGGCTGGCCGCCCACGATTCCCACCGCGCTCCTTCCCCAGATCGAGGTGATGAGCCAGTCTTCCTCCGTGTCGCGGGGAGCGATCTCCGAAGCACGCGACACGGAGAGACTCCGCGCCGTCACGACCGGGCTCCCCGCGGCCGGCGGCGCTTCGGCCCGGGGTCGAAGGTCTCGAGGTAGAGCTTCTCGTCGAGCGTCGAAAGCTCCCGTTCCGCGGCGGAGGTCAAAAGGTCCGCCGCCATCCCCATCATCACCCGGAGGTTGCCCATCGCCTGCTCCGCCAGCGTCGTTGTGAGCCCTTCGGTCATGAGTCGCGGGTTCCCTGCCGCGGAAAGGGCGTGCCGAAGACAGGCCGCGAGGTTCTCCGGCGTCTCCGCATCGAGTACAAGACGGGTACGGATCCGGCTTCCGAGCGGCAACAGCTCGTCGTGGCGCAGCTTCGCCAAAAGACGGTGGTCGCCGGACAGTACGACGGTGAGCATCTGCACGGAGTCGAGATCGCTGCTCATCATGAGCCGCAGCTCGTTCAGCACCGGCGGCGCCATCTCCTGGGCCTCGTCGATGAGGACCATGGGGCGAAACAGCGAGGTCTCGAGGAAGCTCTTCCAACGCTCCCGGAGCACCTTCGTCCCCCGCCAGCGGTTGTGCGGGGAGAGATCCACGCCGAACAGGTCGCCGAGCTCCCGGTAGAAGTCCGCCATGCCGGCCTGCGGCCGGGTGAGGATCTCCACCCGGAGGTCCCGAATCGAGGAGACATGGTCGGAGACGATCCGGAGCGTCGTGGACTTCCCGGTCCCCGGAGGCCCCGAGACGAGGGCGAAGCCGCCCTCCCGGGCGAGGTGATCCACACGGAAGAGGAGACTCTCGACCCGGGTCGATCGGTAGAGGGCTTCCACCGGGACGTCCGGCGTGAAGGGGTTCCACTTCAGCCCGTAGAGGGAGAGAAGCTTGCGGTTCATTGGGCACCCTCCGCCAGACCGGCCTCGTCCTCTTCCTCGTCCCTGGGGAGGTAGGCGAACGGGAGTCCGGTGGCCGCATAGTCGGCGAGGAGCTTCCGCATGAGCGGCGCCATGCCGGGGACCTTCTCCGCCGCCTCCGGGACAGGAAGCGGGTCGAGCGAACGACGCTCCCTGTCGGCGTTCGCCGTCTTGTCCAGGGGGTAGAGCCGACAGACCATCGCTCCCGTGATCCGGTCATGAAGGTAGACCCGCGAGAGGTCCCAGGCGGCGTACCGGACGGTGAGGTCTCTTTGGTGGCGGAAGCGGGACGGAACCTCGAAACGCCGGCGGTCGATCACCACGGTGCCGTCGCTCTTCCGCTGCCGGCGACGCACGGTCCTCCGAAAGGCCCTCCGGAGGTCTTCCGTGCCCGGACTCTCGCGGAGGACGCTCTTGCCCTTGAGAAACCTCGAGAGCGGGGTGGTCCCGATCTCGCTGTGGACCTTGCGGTTGTACTCCATCTCCACCCAGGCCTGGGTCGCCTCGTTCAGCTTCCGAAGTGATAGGTCCTCGACACGATCGAGCATGGCCACGAGCCGTCCCTCGAGCTGTGCCCAGAAGACCTCCTGCTTCGCGTTCTGATACGGCGAGTACGGGAGCGTGGTCTCGTGGAGCATCGACAGCCGCTCGTGACCTTCCTTGGTCTCCGCCGCCACCATGGCCGGGCCGTTGTCCATCAGGCAGGCGCGCGGGAGACCCCGCTTCTGAATCGCCTGGGAGAGCCCGTGGACCAGGTCCCGGGTCGTCTCGGTGAGATACCACTGCACGTGGCAGGCGAGCCGGGAGGCGTCGTCCACCACCGCGAGCGCGATCGGCGTCCTCCACTCCCCGGACGCCGTGACGACCCGGAGCCGGCCGTGATGGAAGTCCAGGTGGAACAAAGACCCCACGTAGGGCGCCTCGAAGCTCCTCACCTCCCGCTGCTCGAGCCGCGAAACGGCCCGGCGGTAGCCGTTCGTGTCCCGGGCCCGCACCCGCTTCGCCCGGGAGAGACCCGCTTCCTTCATGTACCGCCGGACCGTGGCCAGGGACGGCAACGGCAGGAGCGCCTCATCCTCTTCGGCGAGGGCGGCGATGTTGTCAAAGTGCAGCTTCTTCGTCCATGTGGGATGGGCCCGGTGCTGGACGTGGATCGCACGCTTTGTGGCCTCGGTGAGCGACGGACGCGTTCCCCGGTCGCTCCTCACCTTCTTCCTGAGCGCCGCCACCGGGTCCGATGATCGCCGTGCCCGGTAGTACCAGCGCTCGATCGTGGACACCCCGAAGGTGACGGGCTCTCCCTGGATCGGGTCCGTCCACGTCCTTTCCGCGAGCCGTTCGATCTCGCGCTTGATCTCGCCCCGCCTCGTCGGTGGGGCCGAAAGCAGGGGCCCAACCACTCCGAATCGGAAGCGTGCCCACCGCTCGTGAGGGCCGATCCCGTCTTCGTCTCTCATCTCGTCTGCTCCTTTTCGGCGGCCTCTTCGCCGCCCCTCGAAAGGACGCAGACGGTAGCGGCCCCTCAACAAGCGATCACGACGCCTCCTCTGCGGGTTTCTCCCGCGCATCGACGAGCCCGTTCCAAAGCCACCGAGCCGGTGGTGAGCGGGGAGAGGAAGAGCAGAGCCGAGACCAGTCGATCGCGGAGCGAACCGGCGAACCGCCGCAGCAGGTCGCGAACGAGCCCACATCGAGAAAGCGGAGGGCTGAAACGACCCGCCTGTGCCCGGAAGCCGTCGGTCCCGGGGAAGGCGTCCCGCCAGAAGCCCTGCCAGCGAACGAGGGTGCGGCGGTCGATGTCGATGTCGAACATCCGCTGAAGACGGCGGAGACGGCGGTCGGACGAGCCGTGGGCGAGGGCGCTGACCAGGAGGACCATCGCCCCGGGATGGAGACGACGCCCGAAGAAGACGACGGACGGCGGCGTCGCCCGCGCGCGACACTCCCTCGAGCCGCAACAGAAGCTCATCCGCTTCGAGAACAGCCGACCCGCCCCCGCCGGCAGACCGCGCAGCTTCCGAGGATAGGGAGCCGCGTGCAGAGGACCTCCGCAGACCGCGCAGCCGCCTCGCCGGACGCGCTCGGCCAGGTCGATGTCGAGAGAGTGGAGAAAGACGAAAAAGCTCACGTCGAGAAGCATTCTCGGGGACACTGCGACCCTCCTACTGTTGGTCCAGCAGGAGAAAAGCCCCCTCGAGGACTTATGGCAAGCTTCTTGAGGGGGCTGCCATCCTCCCCCTCGGCCTAGTCGTCACCTTCCTCCCCGATTCCCCATCAGTTTGCGTGCCGGTGCTGACGGGCAGGACAAGCGTCGATGTGGAAGCCCACCGCCCGGGCGTAAGCCCGGTAGACGGGGTTCAGCGTCCCCCAGGCCCCCGCCCCCCTGGCGATCGCCGTCCTCTCGTTGTCGATCCGGTTCACCGCCGCAACCCCGTTCAGCCGAC
>JAOZQC010000301.1:0-971 GCA_029932425.1 Planctomycetota bacterium
GGAAGGCCCGCGTCGAGGACGCGCTCCACGCCACGCGCGCCGCCATCGAGGAGGGCATCCTCCCCGGCGGCGGAGTGGCGCTGCTGCGGGCCGCCGGCGTCCTGGAGAGCCTGAGGCTCTACGGGGACGAGAAGGAGGGGGTGCGGATCGTCAAGCGGGCCCTGGGCCTGCCGATCCGGACCATCGCCGAGAACGCGGGGATCGACGGGGCCGTGGTGGCCCGGAAGGTCCTCCTGGAGTCGGACTACAACCACGGCTACGACGCGGAGGGCGGCCGCTACGGGGACCTCATGGACATGGGCATCATCGATCCCACCAAGGTCGTCCGGAGCGCGTTGCAGAACGCCGCGAGCGTGGCCGGTCTGCTGCTGACCGCGGAGTGCATGATCGCCGAGATCCCCGAAAAGAAGTCGGAGACGCCGGGCGGCCCGGAGGGCATGGGCGGCATGGGCGGCATGGGCGGCATGGGCGGCATGGGAATGTAAGGAGGAGATCGCCATGGCCAAGAAGACGAAGATCAAGGTGCGTCCCCTGGACGACCGGGTGGTGGTGAAGGTGATGGAGTCCGAGGAGGTCACCGCGGGGGGCATCGTCCTCCCCGACACGGCGAAGGAGAAGCCCCAGAAGGGCGAGGTGATCGCGGTGGGCCCGGGCCGACTGCTCGACAACGGCGACCGGGGCGGCGTGTCCGTGAAGGTCGGCGACCTCGTGATCTTCGGCAAGTACGCCGGCACCGACGTGAAGGTGAAGGGCGAGGAGCTGAAGATCATGAGGGAGTCCGACATCCTGGGGATCCTTCAGTAGCCGTCACGCGAGGAGCGAACTCCCATGGCCAAGCAACTCATGCACGACCTGGACGCGATGAGGAAGATCCTCGCCGGCGTCCGCAGGCTCACCGATGCGGTGAAGGTCACCCTGGGCCCCACGGGCAAGCACGTCATCCTCCAGAAGAGCTGGGGGTCCCCCTCGGC
>JAOZQC010000301.1:981-4923 GCA_029932425.1 Planctomycetota bacterium
GCAGCACCCGAACAAGAATCTGCATCATTTGTACAACATCTGCTGGTCTCAGGACGGCAACTGGTTTGTCGCGACCGTGCATGGGGGCATGGGGTTCAAGCACGCGATCTTGGCCTTTCCGGCAGATGGGACGGCGGTGTTCGATTTGACGAAGGACGGGGTGACGGTCTCCAAGGAGATCGAGCTCCCCGATCCCTTCGAGAACATGGGGGCCAAGCTCGTGAACGAGGTGGCCTCCAAGACCTCCGACACGGTGGGGGACGGAACCACCACGGCCACCCTGCTCACCGAGGCCATCCTCGGTGAGGGCTTCAAGATGGTCACCGCGGGCGCCAACCCCATGGCGCTGAAGCGCGGGATCGAGAAGGCGGCGGCCGCGGTGGAGGAGCGGATCCGCGAGGTCAGCCGCGAGGTGGGCGACGACAAGCGGAAGGTCGCCCAGGTGGGGACCATCTCCGCGAACCAGGACAAGGAGATCGGAAACCTCCTCGCCGACGCGGTGGACCGCGTGGGGAAGGACGGCGTGATCACCGTGGAGGAGGCCAAGGGCACGGAGACGAAGCTCGAGTTCGTCGAGGGGATGCAGTTCGACAAGGGCTACCTCTCGCCCTACTTCATCACCAGCCCCGAGAACATGAACGTGGAGCTGGAGGACCCGGCCATCCTCATCCACGAGAAGAAGATCTCGAACGTCCGCGACCTGCTCCCCCTCCTGGAGAGGATCGTCCAGGCGGGGAAGTCGCTGCTGGTCATCGCGGAGGACGTGGAGGGCGAGGCCCTGGCCGCCCTCGTGGTGAACAAGCTCCGCGGGGTCCTCAAGTGCTGCGCGGTGAAGGCGCCCGGTTTCGGGGACCGCCGCAAGGCCATGATGCAGGACATGGCCATCCTCACCGCGGGCAAGATGATCTCCGAGGACCTGGGGCTGAAGCTGGAGAACGTGCAGCTCGCCGACCTGGGGACCGCGAAGAAGGTGGTGGTCACCAAGGACGACACCACCATCATCGCGGGCGCCGGAAAGCCGAAGGACATCGAGGCGCGGATCCAGCAGATCCGGACCCAGATCGAGAAGTCCACCTCCGACTACGACCGCGAGAAGCTGCAGGAGCGCCTGGCGAAGATCACGGGCGGGGTGGCGGTGGTCAAGGTGGGGGCCTACACCGAGGCCGAGTCGAAGGAGAAGAAGGCGCGGGTGGAGGACGCCCTCCACGCCACGCGGGCCGCGGTGGAGGAGGGCATCGTGGCCGGGGGCGGCGTCCCGCTGGCCCGGGCCTCCGCGATGCTCTCCGAGGTGCGCGGGAAGTGCCGGGGCGACGAGAAGCTGGGAGTGGACGTCCTGGCGAAGGCAATCGTTCGCCCGCTCTGCGCGATCGCCGAGAATGCGGGGGAGAACGGCTCGGTGGTCCTCGAGGACGTCCTCGCCGCGGAGGACGAGGAGACCGGGTTCGACGCCGCCCGCGGCCGGATGGCCAACATGTTCGAGGCGGGAATCGTCGATCCCACGAAGGTCACGCTCTCCGCGCTCCGGCACGCGGTGTCGATCGCGGGGCTCGTCCTCACCACGGACACCCTGGTGACGGAGCTCGAGGAGGAGGAGGATCCGGTGGAGGGTGCGGTGGCCTGACCACCGGCCGTGGACGATCTCCGGCGACCGCCCGTGCGACGCGGCTCGGGCGGTCGCTGTTCATCCGCCGGGAGACGGTGATTGAAGCAGGACTACTACGAGATCCTGGGAGTCTCCCGCGACGCCACGCAGGAGGAGATCAAGGCCGCCTACCGGCGGGAGGCCCTGAAGCACCATCCCGACCGGAACAAGGGCGACAAGGAGGCGGAGCGGCGGTTCAAGGAGGCCGCGGAGGCCTACGAGGTCCTCTCGAACCCCGAGAAGCGCGCCCGCTACGACCGGTACGGCCACGAGGGCCTCTCGCGGTCGGGAGCGGCACCGGGCTTCTCCACCGTGGAGGACATCTTCCGGCACTTCGGGGACATCTTCGGCGGCGGCTCCATCTTCGACGACCTCTTCGGCATGGGCGGCGGGCGCCGCTCCGGCGGAGGCCGGGGGGCCTCGCTCCGGTGCCGGGTGCGCATCTCCTTCGAGGAGATGGCCCGGGGGGTGGAGAAGACGATCGGTCTCCGGCGGGAGGAGCGGTGCGGGACCTGTGGGGGCACCGGCGCCCGGCCCGGGAGCGCCCCGAGGACCTGCCCCTACTGCCGGGGCCGGGGAGAGATCCAGCAGACCCACGGCTTCTTCGCGGTCCGCACGGTGTGCCCGCGGTGCCAGGGACGGGGGTCCGTCATCGAGGATCCGTGCCCGGAGTGCCGGGGGGCGGGAAGGGTCCGCCGGGCCCGGGATCTCACCGTGCGCATCCCCGCCGGCATCGAGGACGGGACCCAGATCCGGATCAGCGGGGAAGGCGACGCCGGGGAGCAGGGAGGGGCGCCGGGCGATCTCTACTGCCAGGTCCTGGTGGAGGCGCATCCCTTCTTCACCCGGGAGGGGAACGACCTCTACTGCGAGGTGCCGATCTCCTTCGCCCAGGCGGCGCTCGGCGCCCGGGTGGAGGTGCCCGGGATCTCGAGTACGGAGACGCTGGAGATCCCCCGCGGCACGCAGTCCGGAAGCCTCTTCCGGATCCGCGGCAAGGGGTTGCCCGACGTGCACGGGCGGGGGACCGGCGATCTCGTGGTCCGGGTCGTCGTGGAGACGCCCCGGAAGCTCACGCGGAGACAGGAGGAGCTGCTCCGGGAGCTCGCGAAGACGGAGGACGAGAACGTGAGCCCCCGGAGGAGATCCTTCTTCGAGAAGATCAAGGAACGGTTCGGTCAGGAAGATGAGCGGAAAGAAAGAGAGTAGACCCGACCCCGCTCCTCCCCCCGGGGAGGAGGTCGCGGAGACGGCCCCCGACACGGGGGCGGAGGCGCCGGAGCTCGACGCGGCGGAGCTCCTGGACCGCCTCCAGAGGCTCCAGGCGGAGTTCGAGAACTACCGGAAGCGCAAGGCCCGCGAGCGGGAAGGCTGGGCGGCGAGGGCGGTGGAGGCCCTCGTGCTGGATCTCCTGCCCGTCCTCGATTCGTTCGATCGGGCCATCGAGGCCGCCCGCGGGGCGGAAGCCGTGGAGCCCGTGCTGGAAGGGATGTCGCTCGTCCACCGCCAGCTCCTGGGCGCCCTGAAGAAGCACGGCGTGGAGCCGATCGAGGCCCTGGGCCGGCCGTTCGACCCGAACCTCCACGAGGCCTTCATGAGCCGGCCCCCCCAGGGCGGGGAGGAGCCCGGCACGATCGTCCAGGAGTACCAGAAGGGGTATCGCCTGGGGGATCGCACCATCCGGGCCACGAAGAGCGTCGTGGCCGCCGTCCCGGAGGAGGAAGCGGGCCCGGAAGCGGGCCCGGAGGAGGAGTAGCATGCCCACCTACGAGTACCGTTGCGCCGAGTGCGGGTACGAGTTCGAGGCGTTCCAGCAGATGTCCGATCGCCCGAAGCGGAAGTGCCCGCAGTGCGGCCGCTTCCGCCTCCACCGCCTCATGGGGACGGGGGCCGGGATCATCTTCAAGGGAAGCGGGTTCTACGAGACGGACTACAAGCGCAAGGCGTCGGGCGGCAACTCCCGGCCGGGCGCCAGCTACTCGTCGGGGGACGGGAAGAAGAAGAAGGTAGAGGCCCCGGGGAAGAAGGAAGATGCCGCCGCGAAAAAAGAGAACGAGTAGCCGGGGCCGGCCCTGCCCCACCTGCGGGCGGCCGGTGGAGGACGACCGGGCCGCGAACCCCTTCTTCCCCTTCTGCGGGGAGCGGTGCCGGCTTGCGGACCTGGACCGCTGGTTCACCGAGGAGTACGCCGTCCCCGGCGTCCCGGATCCCCGGGCCCCGGCGGCCCGTCCTTGACTTCCGCGTCCCCTTTCCTGCAAAACCCACCGGATGAAGGCGACTTCCCGGATCCCGGCCGCCCG
>JAOZQC010000302.1 GCA_029932425.1 Planctomycetota bacterium
ACGAGGACTCGCCGGGGGGCCCTCCGCCCCGGGCGGCGGTCCGGAGAAGGTGCGCCGCCGGGTCGGAGTCCCGTACACTCCGGGACCTCGCGGGCGTCAGGCCGCACGCCCTCGGGAACGAGGTGGGCCCGGGCTTCCCGGCCGGCCCGGAGAGCGCGGTCCGGAAGGAGCGCGCCGGGCCGCCGGAGCGGGTGCGGGGGATCCGGCAGGGGACGGGCGGACCATGCAGACCTACAGGTTCTTCGGCGAGACGATACATGCGGAGCTGGCCCTCGCCGCGCTCGCGGTCATCGGGTTCTGCCTCCTGTTCGTGAATCTCCGGACCGTCCTCTTCCTCACCATGATCGTCCTCCTCCTCCCCTCCCTGGACACCCCCCTCGCCGGTCCCGCCCGGCTCCTCCGGTGGGCGTTCCTCTTCAGCCTCATGGGCAAGGGCATCCTCACGAACCTCGCGCACGGCCTCCGGCCCCGCCCCGTGACCCGGGTGCACAAGCTCGTCTTCCTCCTGGCCGGCTACCTCCTGGTCTCCGCCGCCTGGTCCATCGGCCGGACGGTGACCCTCGCCCAGGGGGGCGCGATGATCGCGCTCTGGATCTCGATCTTCCTCATCATCTGGAACACCTGGCGGACCCCGGAGGACGTGCGGTGGGTCTGCCAGGGCCTCTTCCTCATCGCTTCCCTGCTCTTCGCCACGGAGGCGATCTACACCCTGCTGGGAGTGAAGGGCCCCCTCTCCACGGAGCGCTACTCCGGCATCTTCCTGAACCCGAACGGGCTGGGCTCCGCGGTGGCCTTCCTCGGACCCTTCGTGTACTGGAAGCACCGCACGGCCACCAGGCCGAACGTCCGGCTGTGGACCCTCTTCCTCGGGCTGATCATGGCCGCGAGCGTGGTCCTGTCCGGCTCCCGGTCCGGTCTCCTGGCCGCCGTGGTGTGCATGGGGGCCATGGTGGGCTTCGTCCACCGCGTGCGCCTCGGGGTCGTACTCTTCGGCCTCGCCGTTCCCCTCCTCCTGCTCGTGCTCCTGGCGCCGAGGCTCGACACGCGCGCCATCGAGAACTCGCGGGTGGTGCGGGGCGAGACCATCGCCGACCTGGGGGATCGGCTCCCTCTCTGGGAGAAGGGTTTCGGGCTCTTCCTCGACCGGCCGTGGCTGGGCTACGGATTCGCCATGAACCGCTTCGCGGACATCGGCTGGGTGGACTTCCGTCTCTTCAAGGACGTGTACTCGCTCCGGGGGGCGAACTACCACAACGCGCACCTGCAGATCGCCCTCGACCTCGGCATCCCCGGCTTCCTCCTCTTCTGGAGCATCCTGGGCTCCCTGCTCTGGCACGGGCTCCGGCTCGTCCGCCTGCGCCGGAGGACGGAGGTGGACGTCTCGGGACTCGCCTTCTTCTCCGCCTTCCTCGCCCTGTTCGGGGACACCTTCGTCCACGCGTGGGTCTTCTCGCCGGGCAGCTCCATGTCCATCATCTTCTGGCTCGTCTCCGCCGCCGTGCTCCGGGCCCACCTCTTCGCCGTCGAGGCCGAGCGGGCGGAGGCGGAAGAGGAGGAGGAGGAGGAGGAGGAACCCTCGGAGACGATCGCCTTCGCCTAGCCCGGCCCTCGCCGGATCCCGCCGAGAACCGCCCGCGGCGGATCGCGGGTCCCGCGCTCCGGGGGAACCCCCTCCCCCCGGCGGCGGGGAGCCGGCGCCCGCCGCCGGCCGGTCAGAGGGCGTTCCGGAGCCGCTCCGCCGCCTCCCGCGTCTCCTCGAGGGTGGGGACCAGCGCCAGCCGCACGAAGCCCTCGCCGGGGTTCCGGCCGCCGGTCTCCTCCGAGAGCCAGGTCCCCGGCGTGACCACGAGGGCGAGGTCGGGAGCGAGAAGGCGCCTCGCGAACTCCACCGCGGAGAGTCCCTCGGGCGTCCGCTGCCACAGGTAGAGCGCTCCCGCGGGGGCCCGGACGGGAAGCCCCAGGTCCCGGAACGCCGAGACGAGGAGATCCCGCTTCTCCCGGTAGGATTCGCGGAAGGCGCGCACGTGCTCCTCGTCCGCGAGCGCCGCGATCGCCGCGTCCTGGATGAAGGTGGGCGTGCCCGAATCGAGGTTCGTCTTCACCCGGCGGAAGGTCTCCACGGCCCTCTCGTCCCCCGCCACCCATCCGATCCGGTAGCCCGTCATGGCCGAACGCTTCGAGAGGCTGAAGATCGCGAGCACTCCCTCGCACCCGTACTCCAGCGCGGAGTGCGGCGGCTCCCCGTCGAAGTAGATCTCGGAGTAGGCCTCGTCCGAGGCGAGGAGGATCTCCCGCTCCCGGCACCAGCGGACGATCCGCCGCAGCTCCTCCGGGGGCACCACGGTCCCCGTGGGGCTGTTCGGGTGGCAGAGCCAGAAGATCCTCGCGCGCTCCGCCGTCTCGTCGGAGATCGCATCCAGGTCCGGCAGGAACCCGTTCTCCGGTTCGAGAGGGTAGTAGTGGTGCTCGCCTTCCGCGAACCTCGTTCCCCGCGCGTAGGGGGGGTAGCCCGGGTTGGGCCCGATCACCACGTCGCCCGGGTCCACGAAGCCCTCGTGGAGATGGAAGACCGCCTCCTTGGATCCCGCGGTGGAGGAGATCTGGGTGCGGGGGTCGAGGGAGACCCCGAAGCGCCGTTCCATCCAGGCCGCGCAGGCCTCCCGGAACTCCGGGCTCCCCACGTAGGAGGGATAGCCGGAGGCCGCGCGCTCCTCCACCCCCCGGCGGCACGCCGCCCGCACGCACTCCGGCGCCGGGTCCTTCGGATCGCCCACCCCGAAGTCGATGGGCCGGATCCCCCGCCGCCGGAGCGCCGCCACCCGCTCCTCCACCTCGGCGAAGGCGTAGGAGCCCATCGAGGCCACCCGCCGGCTTACGTGAATCCTCATGCGTCGCTCCCGTACCGCGCCAGGGTGCGGCGCGCCCGCTCCCGCACCGTCTCCTCCAGGCCGGGGGGATCGAGCACCCGGGCGTCCTCCCCCCAGCGCAGGAGCTCGGACACGAGCCAGGCCGTCTCCGAGGCGCGCACCACCACCACCACGCTTCCGTCCTCCTCCTCCCGGACCTCGGAGGCCGGAAACCGGTCCCGGGCGAAGCGGGCCGCGTCCGGCCGGAAACGGATCCGGGCCTCGAGCGAAGGGCGCTCGGGCTCCGGGGGACCGCGGAGACGATACCGGGAGACGTCGAACTCCTCGGGGATCTCGTACTCCGCCTTCCCGATCTCCGCCGTGCGGATGCGGTCCACCCGGAACGTGCGCACCTCCCCGGAAGGCCCGGACCAGGCCACCACGTACCACCGCCCCGCGTGTTCGTAGACGCCGTAGGGACGGATCGTCCTCCGGGAGAGGACACCGCGCCCCGCGGAGTAGTACTCCATCTCGAGCTCCCGCTGGCGCGCGAGGGCCTCCTTCACGAGAGCGAGCAGGCGGGCCGCCCGGGGGGGCGGGGGAACCGCGGAGATGCGGCGTCCCGCGTGCTCCACCTCCTCCGCCACCTCCGGGGAGAGCGCCTCGCGGACCTTGCGGCGGATGGAGGCCACCGCGGCCGCGAAGGGCTCCTCCCCCAGCTCCTCCCATCCCGCCAGGGCCATGTCCAGGGCCAGCGCCTCTCCCAGGGTCAGGCGGACGGGTCTCCGGAAGCTCTCCGCGAAGCGGATGGAGACCCGGTCCCCCTCGATCTCCAGGTCCACGAAGTCCACCGGCGAGTAGGGGGGGACTCCGCAGAGGTTCACGGCGTGGGCCAGGTCGGAGACGATCTCCTCCGGGGCGATCCCCGTCTGGCGCGACAGGTCCGCGAGCCGGATCCCCTGGCTGGCCTGCACCACGGGAAGGAGCGCCAGCACCTTCCGGAGCCGGTCGAGGCGGCCCATCCTCAGCCCCCCCCTTCCCGGAGGAGCCCCGCCAGGTGGGCTCGCATCCTCTCCCTCAGCGACTCCGGCTCCAGGATCTCCGCGTCCGGCCCGTACCGGGCCACCCACCGCACCAGGGCCTCGGGGTCGGTGGCGGAGAGCACGAGCACCCCGGAGCCGTCGGGAGCGGCCTCGAAGGACTGCCCCGGCCGGAGGTGGTCCCCGATCATCCAGGCCACCTCGGGTGCGAAGCGCACCCGGGCCTCGATCCTCGGTCCGCTCGGCAGCTCCCAGGGGGCCACGCCCACGCGTTCCCGGAGGTGGAAGCCCTCCGGGATCTCGTAGGGGCTTTCCGGGAGGATCTCCACCGGGCCCCGGATCCGCCCCGTCCGGAACACGCGTTCCGCGTCCTTCTCCACGTCGCGCCCCACGAGGTACCAGTGGCCCCGGAAGTAGCCGATGCCGTAAGGCTCCACCGTCCGCACGGCCGTCTCCCCGCGACCCAGGCTGTAGTAGGTGAACCGCACGGGCCGCCGCGCGGCCAGCGCCCGGCCCAGGGCCGGCAAGGGGGAGGCGCCCCCCGGTCCCTCCTCCGGCAGCCGGGGATCCAGGAGCTGCTGCTCCGCCACCGAATCCCGGAGGGCGGGGGAGATCGGGGAATCCACGCTGATCTTGGCGAGGGCCGACCGGAGGGTGGCGGTCCCCACGTCCTCCACCCCCTCCGGGAGCGCCCGCTGGAGGGCGGCGAGCACGATCCCCTCCTCCACCGTGAACCGGATCTCCCGGAGGAAGAAGCGGTCCCGCGCGATGCGATAGCCGCTCCGCCCGAACTCGTCCTCCGCCACGTACTCGAGCGGGACCCCGAGCGCCCGGAGATCGGCCTTGTCCCGGTCGAAACGCTTCTCGACGGCCTCCCGCCGCGCGGGATCGTCGTAGCCCGCCACGGTGCCGAGGATCGCGGAGAACGGCAGGGGGCCGGGCGCCGCGAGCAGGGCGGCGAGCAGGTTCAGGAGCCTCTCCTCCCGCGGGATCTCCGCCATGGGCTACCAGAGCCTCTTCTTCTTCCAGCGCCC
>JAOZQC010000303.1 GCA_029932425.1 Planctomycetota bacterium
CACCGTGAGGGGCAGCTCCAGGGCGTAA
Organism: Planctomycetota bacterium; assembly: GCA_029932425.1. GTDB lineage: Bacteria > Planctomycetota > JAJSAM01 > JAJSAM01 > JAJSAM01 > JAOZQC01. The sequence continues at coordinate 29 of JAOZQC010000303.1, forward strand.
TCGAGCAGGAAGGAGAGGAGGAGCAGCGCCCCGGCGGCCGTCACCACCCGGAGCAGCCCGGTGAGGAGGAAGAGCGAGCGGACCCGCCGTCGCAGCCGGTCGATCCTGCTCGCGATGGGCATCGATTCCATCCCCGTCCTTTCACCTGAGGGTCAGCGTCACGGGCTCGCTCCGGAGCACCCCGCGCCAGGCCTGTTCCGGGAGGTCGCCGTACGGCCGGTAGACGGCGCGGACCCGGTACGTGCCGGGGGGGAGGCCCACCCGGCCGAGGTCGATGGTCAGGCGGTAGGCCTCGCCGGGCAGGAGCCGGATCCACGCGGGGCCGCCCGGTTCGCGGGCGCCGGAGACCACCATCCGTCCCTGGACCTTGACGGGTTCGAGTGTACCCTCCGGCCCCTCGATCCGGAGGAAGTAGTCGGCATCCGCGGGGTCGAAGCGGAGCAGGGTGAGGGGGGCGACCTTGTCGTTGGCGAGGGTGAGGGTGATGCGGGAGGAGTCGGCCCGGAGGGAAGCCGCGGGGGAGGAGCACCAGTCGCGGATCCGCCACGGATCCACCGGGACGGGTCCCGTCATCGCGCCCCCCTCGAGATCCACGGTGACGCCCCGCCCCGCGGGGACCGGCAGGCGGTGGGATCCGAGCACCACCGCCGCTTCCCCGCGGAGCACGGCGACCCGGGCGCGCCGGGAACCGGCCTCGACGACGAGGAGGGTGCCCGTCACCTCGACCTCGCCCCGGGGCAGGAGGAAACGCATCGCCCCCGGTCCCGGCCGCACCCGGGCCAGGATCCGCCCCGCCGCCAGCCGGATCCGCCCCCGGCCCTCGAGGACCAGCCGGGCGCCCCGGTCCAGGGTCAATTCCAGGCGCCGCCCGGACTCGATCTCCGCCCGGGCCAGGCTCCTCGCGGCGAGCTCCGCGCCGTCCCGGAGGGTCAGGCGGGCGCCCGGGGAGACGGGGAGGCCGCCCGCGGTGAGGTCCCCGGCGGCGAGGAGGATCGCGGGAGGAGGGGGGGACGCGGGGGGGAGGAGGAGAAAGACGGCGAGGACGGCGGCCGTGGCCAGGCCCAGGGCCGGCGCGGTCACACGAAGGAGGCTCCGGCGGCGGTCCCCCGGAGCCTCCCGGGCGATCCTCGCCGCGAGCCGCGGCCACCCGTCCGGGGAAGGCGAAAGCTCGGGGAGGGAGCGGAGGAGCGCCGCGAGCCTCTCGTTCCGTTCCCGCTCCCGGCGGCAGGCGGGACAGGCCGCGAGGTGGGCTTCGAGGGCGGACGCCCGGGAAGGCGGAAGCTCGCCCCGCCTCGCGGCCTCGAGGTTCTCCCGGCACTCCTCGCAGGTCATGGGGTTCCCCGTCATCGGGCTACTCCCCGGGCGTGAGGTAGGGGGCCAGGAGCCCCCGCAGCGCTTTCTCCGCGTGGGCCATCCGGGATTTCACGGTACCCACGGGGATCTCCAGGATCTCCGCGATGTCCGCGTACCGCATCCCGTCGATCTGTCCCAGCACGAACACGAGCCGGAGCTTCTCGGAGAGGGCCTCGGTGGCGGCGGCGATCTTCTCCCCGAGCTCGCGGTCGAGGGCCCGGCCCACGGGTCCCCGCCCGGGGGCCCGGACGGTGTCCCGGAGGCCGTTCGATTCCCCCCTCCCGCTTGCCTCCAGGGAGAGGGGCGAGATTCGCCGGGCCTTCTTCTCCCGCTCGTTCAGCCAGTGGTTCTTCGCGATCTGGAAGAGGTAGGTGGTGAACTTCCCCGTGGGCCGGTACCTCCGCCGCCCCTTCCAGAGCCGGAAGAAGGTGTCCTGCACGAGGTCCTCGGCGAAGGACCGGTCCCAGCAGAGCCGGTGGAAGAAGTGGAGCAGGGGCCGGCGGTAACGGGCGTAGAGCGCCTCGAAGGCGGCCAGGTCGCCGCCCCTCACCCGCACCATCAACTCCCGGTCGTCGTCCACGGTCATCGGTCCCGGGTCCTTCCCGGAATCCGGCCCCGAGGTCCTCGGGCGAGAGGCCCCCGCCGGCTCCGGCCACGCGATGAAGATCGTCCATCATCATCCTAAGTCCTGTGAAACCGGCGAATCGGCCGAGGGTTCGGGAGATGGGCGGTGGTGCGGGAAACCGACGCGGTACCGTCCCGGCGGGCGAGTACGGGCTCCGCTTCTCCATCGCGGGGGTGGGGGCGGCCCGGGTGAAGCGCACGATCGAGCCCGGTGAGAACACGATCGAGGTCCGGTCGGAATGGCGTTCCCCGCGTCCCCGGCGGCCCGCTACCGCTGGAAGATCGGGAGGTAGCGGTAGGGGATCTGGAGGATCAGGCAGGCGGCGGCGGTGGAGAAGTTGTTGCCCACCTGGGCCACGTTCCAGGAGCCGTCCTCGAGCTGGGAGCTCACGAGGTCGTTCTGGACGCGGCGGAAGTACCGCTCCCACCACCGCCCGCCCGCGATGAACATCGCCTGCACCGCGTAGTAGTTCCCGTAGAAGAAGAAGAAGTGCTCCCGGGGGGTGGTGCCGTAGCGGGTCTCGATGTAGCGGAGCATGTCCTCGATCTTCGGGGGCGGCTCGATGCCCCGGAGGTACTTCGTGAGGCGCCGCCGGCGGATGTGCTCCATGATGTCCCGGTTCGAGTAGAGGCCGGCGCTGTAGAGGGTGGTGAGGCCCGCCGCGGTGAGGGCGAAGCTGGCCCGGGTGGCGATGGGCTGGGCCTCGCGGTACTGGTACTTGAACCCTCCCTGCTGGTCGCCCCGGGTGATCGCGCTCATGAGGACGTAGTCCACCGCCCTCTCGATGGAGGCGCGGGGGACCTTGATCCCGATGTTCCGGGCGGCGCGGAGGGCCATCACCTGGCAGACGGTGATCGACATGTCGGAGTCCTGGGCGTAGGGGGCGTAACGCCAGCCCCCCGCCCGGTTCTGGCATTTCCAGGTGAACTCCGTGGCGCGCTCCAGGGCGGCCCGCACCCTCGCGTCGCGGGTCATGCCGTAGACCTCGGCGAGGAAGAGCGTTCCGAAGGCGTGGGAGTACATCCGCGAGCGGTACTTCGTGATCATCCCGTCGGAGTTGACGCAGGAAAGGATGTACCTCACGGCGGCGGCCACGTTCTTCCCGTACCGGCCGCGTCCCGGGGTGTTCCCGCCCGCCAGGAAGGCCATCCCCGCCAGCGCCGTGATGCCCGGGTGCCCCACCCCCCGCCGGGTCACCCGGTAGTCGAGGTTCACCTTGTACCCCACGTTGGCGATCCAGGACCCCGCTCCGGGCCCCGCCTTCACCTGCTGACGGGCGAGGTAGGCGAGACCCTTTTCGACGGCGTTCCGCCCCTCCCGGGTGAGCTCCTTCACCTCGGGGCCGGGCGCGGGCTTCTCCCGCGGGACGTCCGCGGATCGGACCGGGGCCAGCCCGGTGAGGACCAGTACGGCGGCCGGGAAGAGGGAAAGCGGGAACCGGCGCATGCGGCTACCTCCGCGGGGATTGTACCTCTTCTCCCCGCGGGCGGACGAGGTTGCCGCCCGGGGGACGCCCGGGCCGGTTTCCGAAAGCGGGGGGGAGGCGATTCCGTCACTCCCCGTGGTAGCGGTCCAGGAGGTCCCGGATCGCGCGGATGAGATCCTCCTTCGACCGGCCGTCGCGGGCGGCCCGGTCGACGAGCTCCTCGATGTCCTCCACGAACCTCGGGCAGGGGTAGGTCTCCACCTTCAGGTCGAGACCCTTCAGGTAGGCGGGAGGATGTCCGCCGCAGAGCTCGAGGATCAGGACGGCCAGGGACGTGACGTAGGCCCGGCCCACCTTCTCCTCGCGCTGGGCGGCGTCCCAGGAGCCGTCCTCCTTCTGGTGCTCGAGCAGCAGGGGCGCGATCGCTCCCTGCCACTGCTTCCAGTAGTCTCCTCCCGCCACGTACATGGCCCGGGAGGCGTAGTACCAGTAGTAGAAGGGGTAGCCGCCCCGCCGGCCCTCCACCTCCCAGTTCGGGAACTCGTTCCGGATCCGGCGGAGTCCGCGGCGCATCATGGGGCAGTCCCCGCCCTCGCAGAGGAGGGTGGTGAGGACCCCCACGGCGTTCGTGGTGTTCGTCACCCGACCGCCGGGGAGGTACGCGTAGGCTCCGTCCTCCTCCGAGAAACATCTCCGGCAGAACGCCATGTAGTCCCGGCGGACCCGCTCCGGAACGGAGAAGCCCGCTTCCCCGGCGGCGATGACGGCGATGAGGCACCAGCCGCTCACCGAGAGGTCCGAGGCCGGTTCCTCGGGCCGGTAGCGCCAGCCCCCGTGGCCCTTCGCCTTCTCCGGCACGGGACCCCGCAGCGACTTCGGCTTGGCGGGGGTGTTCTGGCTGCGGAGGAGGAGCTTCAGTCCCGCCTCCACCATCCCGCGGGCCTCGCCGTCCTTCCGGGCGTGCGCGTACTCCGCCAGGGCGAGCACCGCGATGGCCTGCTCGTACAGGAAGTGCGCGCGGGGGGAGGATCCCACCAGGGAACCCCCGAACGCCGCCTCCCGGGTCTCCGACCGGGGGAACGACCCGGGCCGGACGAAGGAGGACTTGAAGAACGCGGCGGCCCGGTCGGCGTTGCCCCGGAACTCGTCGAGGTCCTCCCCGGAGAAGGCCATGAGGGCGAGGCCGGTGACCCCGGGCACCCCGAGGCCGGCCTCCCAGGAGCCGTCCTCCTCCTGGTTCGCGGCGAGCCAGGCGAGGCCCCTGCGGACGGCGGCCCGGATCTCCTCCCGCGAAGGTTCGCGCTCCGTGAGCGTGGTCCGCTCCACGCGGAGGGTGTAGGGGGCGGCGGTTCCGGGGCCGCCCTTCGCGAAGACCCCCAGGCGGTAGGTCCCCCGCCCGAGGCGCCGGATGAGCTGCTCGGGCTTCCCCGGTCCCTGCCCGTCCAGGATCACGAGCGGCCGGCCCCTCCGGTCGTGGACGGCG
>JAOZQC010000304.1 GCA_029932425.1 Planctomycetota bacterium
GAGACCGGCGGATCCGGAGCGACGCCGTGGAGATCCGGATCCAGGGCCCTCCGGGGTCCGGAGGCGGGAGAGCCGGGGCCCCGAAACCGAAGCCCCGGGCGGGAGGCGCGGGGGAGCCGCCTCCCGCGGAGGTCGAGCCGCGGGATCGCTTCGTGGTGCCCCTCTTCCGCCCGGGGGCCTCGGTGCGGAAGAAGGGGTACGCCCTGGTCCCCGACCCCCGCGCCCCGCCCGGCTCCGCGCCCCGCCGGCTCCCTCTCGACACGGCGGCTCGCGAGGCCGGCCGCCGGCCGGAGTCGCGCTTCCCTCTGGAGAGGGTGGCGGAGCGGGACCGGGACCTCGTCCGCCGGTACTTCGAGCGGCTCAGGGAGGGGCGATGAATCCCGCCGCCCGGCTCTTCGACGACCCGGACTTCGTGAAGAAGCTCGCCTACCTCGACCTCGTGGCGAAGCAGCTCCTGGCGGGAACCCGCCGCGGGGAGAGGCGCAGCGCCCGGCCCGGCAGCGGGACGCTCTTCCGGGACCATCGCTCCTACAGCCGCGGCGACGATCTCCGCTACGTGGACTGGAACGTCTACGGCCGGCTGGACAGCCTCTTCGTGAAGCAGTTCGAGGTGGAGGAGAGCGCCGACGTGCTCCTCCTCCTCGACCGGTCGCTCTCCATGGATCACGGGACCCCCGGGAAGCTCGCCTTCGCCCGCCGCCTGGCGGCGGCCCTGGGGTATGTGGGACTCGCGCATCTCGACCGGGTGGAGGTGCTCCCGCTCCCGGGGGAGGAGGAAGGGCGTTCCTTCACGGGGAGGGCGCAGGCGCGCGATCTCTTCCACCACCTTCTCCGCGTGGAACCGCGGGGGGAGACGGACCTCCTGGGAGCCGTCCGGAGGATCGCGGCCCGCCGCCGCCGGCACGGGGTGGCGGTCCTTCTCTCCGATCTCCTGGATCCGCGCGGCTACCGGCGGGCGGTGGACTACCTCCTCCACCGCCGCTACGAGGTCTTCCTGGTGCAGGTCTACGCCCCGGAGGAGGCCGCGCCTCCCCACCGCGGGCCCTTACGCCTGGCGGACGCGGAGACCGGCCGCCGCCTCGCCGTCCACCTCACGGAGGAGACGGCGGCCGCCTACCGCCGGGTCTTCCGGGAGTTCTGCGCCGGGGTCTCCCGGTACGCCCGGAGCAAGGGGATCGGACACGCCCGGTTCTCCACGGACACCCCGTTCGGGCCCGCCGCGCTCTCCGTCCTCTCCCGGGGAGGGGTGGTCCGGTGACGTTCGCGCGGCCCGAGTTCCTGTGGCTCTTGCTCCTCGGGGTGCCCGTGGCGGTCCTCCACCTCGTCCGCCGCCGGCGGAAGCGACTCCGCGTGCCGGCGCTGCTCCTGTGGGAGCGGGTCCTGGCCCGGGCGCCGCGGCGGTTCGGAGCGCGGCGCCTCGCCTCCCTCCTCTCCCTCCTCCTCCTGCTCCTGGCCGTGGCGGCGGGTTCCCTGGCGGCGGCCGATCCCCGGACGGGGCGGCCCGCCCCCCGGCCGCGGCCCCTCCTCCTCTGCCTCTGCGGGTCCGCCCGGATGGGGGGCGAGAGGTTCCGCCGGGCGCTCGCCCTGGCCCGCGAGGAGATCCGGCGGAAGGCTCCCGTGGATCCCGTGACGGTGCTCCTGGTCTCCGAGCACCCCCGCATCCTCGCGGCCCGGGAGACGGACCCCGGGCGGGTCGAGGCCGCCCTCGCCGCAGCGCGGCCCTCGCTCGCGCGCGCGGACTGGCCGGTGATCCGGGAGGCGGCGGCCGCGGTCCGGAGGGAAGGCGGCCGCGTGGCGGCGGTGGGGGTGGACCCGGAGGTTCCTTCCGGGGTGGCGGTCCTCCCCGTGCCCGGAGAGAACGCGGGGATCACGGGGTTCGGCGTCCACGTGGGCCGGGAGAAGGTCTCGCTCCGGGTGACGATCGCGGGCGCGGGTCCGGGGACCTTCCTCCGGATCCTCCTCGGAGGCCGGGAGGTCCGGCGGAGGCCCGCCCGGCCGGAGGTGCGGGTGGAGATCCCCCGGGGCGAGGGGGGGCTCCTCCGGGCCGTCCTCGACCCCGGGGCGGGCCCCGCCTTCGACGACCGGGTGGAGGCGTGGATTCCGCCCTCTCCCCGGTTGCGGATCGGGGTCGTGGCGGAGGGCGGACCGGATCCCTTCCTCCGGGCGGCCCTTTCCGCGCTGGCCCCCCTGGTGGATCCGGAGGACTCCGTCCTCGTCCCCCCCGCCCGGCTCCGGGAGGCGGGAAGGCGCCTGGACGTGCTGGTGGTGGCGGGCGCCGTTCCCGATCCCCTCCCTCCCGGGGACTACGTGCTGCTCACGCCCCCTCCCGTCTCGCTCGGCTTCACGCCGCTTCCCGAGGTGGGGACGGGGTCCGTCTGGCGCCGGGAGGAGGACCATCCGGTCCTCCGGGGCGTCGACGCCGCCGAGGTGGGGATCGCGGGAGCCCGGCCCGCCCGTCTTCCCGAGGGGGCGCGGGCCCTGCTCTCGGTGCCGGAGGGCGCGGTGGCGGCGGTGGGAGAGAAGGAAGGGCGGCGCTACGTGTGGATCGGCCTCCGGCCCGAGAACTCCACGCTGCCCCTCACGGCGGCGTGGCCGCTTCTCCTGCGCAATGCCTTCCGGTGGTTCGCGGGGATGCGGGCCTCCGTGCTCCCTCCCGCGGTCCCCCTGGGGGAGGCGGTGACGCCCTCGACCCTCCTGCCTCCCGGCGTGCGGGCCGTCGCGTGCGAGGGACCGGGCGGCGAGGGACCGAGGGTGGTCGCGGTCCGGAACGGGCGCTTCTCCTACCGGCCGGCGGTCCTCGCGGAGGGCGAGGTCCGGGCCCGGCTGGGGGCGCGGGAGTACCGGACGCGGATCAACGCGCTGCTTCCCGGGGAGACGAACGCGAGGCCCCGGGGAGGGGCGCCCTCCCTCGGCCCCGACCGCTCGCATCTCACGGACACGGAGCGGCGTCTCGCCCCCTGGTTCGCCGCCGCCGCCGCCCTCCTCCTCCTCGCCGAGCAGCTCCTGCGCCGGCGCCTCCGGCCGTGACGGATCCCGGGCGGGGTCCCGGACCCTCGCCCGGGCACGGGGGGAATCCTTGGGAGCGCGGTCCCTCCCCGCTATGGTGTGGGGTCACCCCGAATCGGCGGTCCGCCCCTGCGGGGCAGCTTTTTTTTTTTGAGCACCCGAGGTGTTCGGAAAAGGAGGTCGCCCCATGCTCGACCGCATCGCCGGTGACGGCATCACCTTCGACGACATCCTCCTTTTGCCCGCCCACTCCGATGTGGTACCCACGGAGGTGGACACCGCCACCCTCTTCTCCCGCCGGGTGCCCCTGAAGATCCCCGTGGTCTCCGCGGCCATGGACACCGTCACGGAGGCGAACCTCGCCATCGCCCTGGCCCACCAGGGCGGGATCGGCATCATCCACAAGAACCTCACCGTGGAGGAGCAGGCCCGCCAGGTCTACCAGGTGAAGCGCTCGGTCTCGGGCATCATCCACGACCCCATCACCATGCCCCCGGACTCCACCATCGCCGAGGTGCGCGAGGTCATGAACCAGCACCGGATCTCCGGGGTGCCCATCGTCGAGGACGGCCGCCTGGTGGGAATCCTCACCAACCGCGATCTGCGCTTCCACCCGGATCCCTCGCACCGGGCCGCGGACGTGATGACGAAGGGAAGGCTCGTCACCGCGGGCATGGACGTCACCCTGGACGAGGCCAAGGACATCCTGCACCGCCACAAGGTGGAGAAGCTTCTCCTGGTGGACGGTGAGATGCGGCTCAAGGGGCTCATCACGATCAAGGACGTGAACAAGATGGTGGAGTTCCCGAGCTCCAACCAGGACGAGATGGGGCGGCTCCGGGTGGGGGCGGCGGTGGGCGTCCACGACCGGGAAAGGGTGCAGGCCCTCGTGGAGGAGGCCGTCGACGTGATCGTGGTGGACACCGCGCACGCCCACTCGAAGAACGTCCTCGAGACCGTGGCCTGGATCAAGGAGAACACGGAGGTGGACGTGGTGGCGGGCAACGTGGCCACCGCCCGGGGGGCGCGGGACCTCATCGCGGCCGGGGCGGACGGGGTGAAGGTGGGGATCGGACCCGGTTCCATCTGCACCACCCGCGTCATCTCCGGCGTCGGCGTGCCGCAGCTCACGGCGATCGCGGAGTGCGCCGGGGTGGCGGCGGAGTTCGGCGTCCCCGTCTGCGCGGACGGGGGCATCCGGTACTCGGGCGACATGACGAAGGCCCTGGCGGTGGGGGCGCACTCGGTGATGCTGGGCTCCCTTTTCGCCGGGCTGGAGGAAAGCCCGGGGGAGACGATCATCTTCCAGGGGCGGACCTACAAGACCTACCGGGGCATGGGGAGCCTGGGCGCCATGGTGAAGGGGTCGAAGGACCGCTACGGGCAGGGGGCCACCACCGAGCGGGAGAAGCTCGTGCCGGAGGGAGTGGAGGGCCGGGTGCCGTACCGGGGCCGCCTGGGCGACTTCGTCTACCAGCTCGTGGGCGGGGTCCGGGCGGGCATGGGATACGTGGGCGCCCACACCATCGAGGAGCTCCGGACGAAGACGCGGTTCATCCGCGTCTCCCCCGCCTCCGTGCGGGAGAGCCACCCCCACGACATCATGATCTCGAAGGAGGCCCCGAACTACCAGGCCGCCACGCCGGTGGAAGGCATCTGAGCCGATGGGAAGGGCGGGGGGAGCGGGGAACGCGGCGGCCGCGCTCCTGGTCTTCTGGGCGGTGCTCTTCCTGCCCGCGCTCCACGCGCGGGACTTCTGGGACCCGGACGAGGGACGGTACGGGGAGGTGGCCCGGGAGGTCTGGCAGGGACGGGGATCGATCGTGCCGCACCTGGCGGGGGAGGTGTACCCGGAGAAGCCGCCGCTCGGGTTCTGGGCGGCGGCGGGCTTCCAGGCGCTGGCCGG
>JAOZQC010000305.1 GCA_029932425.1 Planctomycetota bacterium
CTCCACCGGGCGAACGAGCGCATCCGGGCGCATTGCCGGAAGAACCGCCGCATCCTGTACGACTTCGCGGACATCGAGAGCTACGATCCGGACGGCAAGTACTACGGGGACAAGCTCGCCAACGACCGCTGCGACTACGACAGCGACGGAGACGGGAAGCTCGATGCGAACTGGGCGCGGGAATGGCAGGACCGTCACCGCAAGGGAGTCGACTGGTACGAGTGCCGGTCCGCCCACAGCGAACCCCTGAACGCGAACCGGAAGGCCTACGCCTGCTGGTGGCTCTGGGCCCGGCTCGCGGGGTGGTCCGGGAGCGCGGGGGACACCCCGCCCACCCTCGAGGATCTCGAGGCGTACCTCCGCGCGGGGAAGCAGGCGGAGGCGGCGGGGGACGCGGCGGGCGCCTGGTTCCAGTATCGCCGGGCGGTGGATGCGGCGGACCGCATGCCCGACCTGGACGCGTCCCACGCCGCGATCATCCGCGCCCTCCGCACGAAGAAGCTCCGGCAACTCGCGAAGCAGGAGGCGGTGAAGAAGGAGAAGAGCGCCTATCGCGGCCTCCAGAGGTCTCTCGCCTCAGCTCTCCGGGATCTCGAGAAGGTCGCCGCCGAGCACCCCGACACCCGCTCCGGCGAGCTGGCCGCCTCCCTGGCCCGCACCCTTCGGGACCGGATGAGGGAGGCCACCGGACCGCGCTGATCCGGACCTCCCCCCCCTCGACGGCGGGAGACGAGGGAGATAGGCTGGGTGACGATCATGTCGCGTATCCGGGTCCACGAGACGGTTCCCCTCGAACTTCGGGCGCTCCTCCGGGGCGACCGGCCGCCGGAGGAGGACGCGGAGTTCTACGTGGTGGGCATCGGGGAGATGACGGATCCTCGGCCCGGACTTCCGGACGAGCTGTGGGTGGCCCGGTCCGCCGTCGTCGAGGCGCTCGGGGAGACCGAGCGGCGCTACGAGGATCTGTTCGGGGGGGGGCCGGAGTGCGACGTCCACCTGGTAGTCTCGTCCTCCCCCACCGACGCCCGGATCGGCGATCTCGATGGCCGGCCCGTCTTCCTCCTGAATCTCCGCGTTCTGCGCACCTACGGCCCGAGGGGGATCCGGGTGGTGCTCGCCCACGAGGTCTTTCACATGCTCCAGATGGAGCGGCTCGGGGTGGGGAGTTTCTTCGAAACGTCGGATGCTCCCCTTCCTTCAAGCCTCTACGGCGAGGGGCAGGCCACCTTCGCCACCACGCTGGTCTGGCCCGCGTTTCCCGAGTGGCTCTCCTTCGCCCTCCGGCCGGAGGAGTACGAGGCCTGCCGGCGGGTGGAAAGAAGGATCGCCCGGCGCCTGCTCGACCTCTGGGACACCCGGGACGAGCAGACCGTCGCCGGGTTCTTCCAGGCGGGGGCGGAGTCCGCCACGGGGCTCCCCGTCCGGTGCGGCTACTACATGGGTCTCGTGATCGGGAAGACGCTGTCCCGCACCATGGACCCGGTGGCCGTGGCCCTGCTCCGAGCCGGGGAGTGGATTCCCCTGGCCCGTGCCGCCCTCGACGAGCGCGCGTAGTCCGGTCCCGGTCCGGTCCTCGTTCCCGGGGAGTTCTTCCGGACCCTGCGGAGTGAATCATCGCGGGCGCCGGACCCCCTTCGGCGCGAGTCGTCGTCACAAGGGGCCGGAGGCTTCACCACGCCTGCCACCTCTCAGGATCCGGCAGACGACGGCACTTGTTCCCGCGTGGGAAACGGCTGTTTGAGCAACATGACACGGTTTTCCCACGTGGGAGCCGGGTGGTGCGGGGTGCCCCCCCGCGAGTGGCGCGGACTCCGGGGAGGAGTCCGGAAAAATGAAAGAGCTATGCCTGTCAGCGATGTTTCAGGCGAAGGTCAGTTTCCGTGCGGCCGCGGGGGCAGAGGCGTTCGAAGCCGGCCAGGGCGGCCACGCCGGCGGCGGTGACGCCGTAGACGATACCGATCTTTCCCGCCCGGCGGATCCGGGCCCAGAGATCGTCGAACGTGCCGTTCACGAGCGTGGTGCCGGTGAGGATCACCACGTCGGAGGTCTCGATGAGCTCCGGATTGCGGGCGGCGCCGTCCCAGATCTCCACCCCGAAGCGGACGGAGCCCCGGTTCCGCTCGTCCAGGTCCGTGATGCGCACGCGATCCGGACCGAAGGTCTCCGCCAGCCGCTCCGCGAGGGCGGGGTTCAGCCCCACGAGCCCCACCCGGACCCGGCCGTGCCTCTCGAGCACGGTCTCCGCGATCTCCCGGGCGCAATGCTCGGGGTCCTCGTCCCGGCAGTGCACGGTGCGGTCCACCCGCCCGAGACCGGTGAGCACCGCGTTGAGGGTCGCCGTGTAGATCGCCCGGCGGTGCGGGGTGTCGAGGGCGAGCTCGATCACCTCCGCGAGCGTTCCCTCGAACTCGCGGGCGTCGTCCGTGAAGGCGTGTCCCCGCGCCCCCCGCACCCGGGCCTCGAGGACGCGCTCCCGCCCGAGGACGATGGGGAAGTCCCGGCGCCCCGGCGTCCCGATGGCCTCCTCCGGCGTCAGCGGGCGGCCGAGCACGCTGACGCGGGCGTCGAGGAGGCCCGCGGCCCGCGCCGCCTCCCGGAAGGGTTGCCGCGTTCTCTCGAGGACGGACGTTTCCGGCGTCATGAGCACCTCCCTCGGCCTCCGGTCCCCCGTCTCCGACCCCGCCGATTCTATCCCCCTCCCCCCCGGCCCCCTCCCCGTCCGCGACCCCTCCCCGCCGGTTTCCTTGAACTCCGGGCGGAGGCTCCGTCAGACTCGGAGGCGGTGGACGAGGACAGATGACCGCACCGAGGGAGAGCACCGTGGACAGACCGGACCTCGACTGGGCGCACCTCGACTTCGGATACCGGAAGACCGACTACAACATCCGGTACACCTGGCGGGACGGGGAGTGGGACGAGGGCGTCCTCACCCCGGACGAGACGATCCCCATCCACATCGCGGCCACCTGCCTCCACTACGGACAGGAGGCTTTCGAGGGGCTGAAAGCCTACGAGCAGGTGAACGGCGACCAGGTCGTGTTCCGCGTGGACGAGAACGCCAGGCGCATGAAGCGCTCCTGCGAGAAGATCTTCATGGCCGCCCCTCCCGAGGAGATGTTCATCGAGGCCGTCTTCCGGGTGGTGGACGCCAACCGCCGTTTCATCCCCCCCTACGGGACGGGCGCCTCCCTCTACGTCCGCCCCCTCGTGATCGGCACCGGCCCCCAGGTGGGGGTGAAGCCGGCCGAGGAGTACATGTTCCTGGTCCTCGTCACGCCGGTGGGGCCCTACTTCAAGACGGGCTTCAAGCCGGTCCACCTGGTGGTGGAGGACGAGTACGACCGGGCCGCCCCCGACGGCGTGGGCGACGTGAAGGTGGGGGGCAACTACGCAGCCGGGCTCCGGGCCACCCTCCGCGCCAAGCAGGCGGGGTACACGGAGGTGCTCTACCTCGACGCGAAGGAGAAGAAGTACATCGACGAGTCGGGTCCCGCGAACTTCTTCGGGATCACGAAGGACGGCCAGTACGTGACGCCGGAGAGCCACTCCATCCTCCCCTCCATCACGAACAAGTCGCTCATCACCCTGGCCGGGGAGATGGGCATGAACCCGGAGCGCCGGAAGATCCACGTGGAGGAGATCTTCGGCTTCCGGGACGCCGGCTGCTGCGGCACCGCGGCGGTGATCACTCCCGTGGGCTCCATCACCTGGCACGATCGCAAGGTGGAGTACGTCACCGGCGACGTCCCCGGCGAGGACTGCACGCGCCTCTACGAGGCCCTCACCGGCATCCAGCTCGGCGAGCGGGAGGACAAGTACGGCTGGATCCGGAAGATCCCGGAGATGTGATCCCGCCCGGCCCGGCGGGACTCCCGCCCTCTCGGGGAACCCGCCGGCGCCCGGCCGGAAGTCCCGGCCCGCGGCGGCGCGGGGGAGGCCGCGGACCACGCGGGATCCTCTCCCGCCCCGGGTCGGCGACGCGCCCCTTCCCCTCCGGGAAGGCGGGACCGGGGGCCGCCCGGGGCGGACCACGGGCCCCCCGCTCCGGGAGAAGCCCGCTTCCGGACCCGATCCGGCGCCGCCGCCCGCGGGCCCGGCGAACGGCGCGGGCTCACTCCTCGTACTGGAGCAGCCGGCGCTCGCCCTCGAGCGCGCGGATCCGCGTCACGTCCTGGGAGACCTCCAGGGTCCCGAGGTACTCCCCGTCCCCGCCCCGCACCGCGAAGTAGCGGATGTGCAGGAACCTCCCCCGGAGCTCGATCCAGAACTCCGCCACGTCCCGGCGCCCGGTCCGGAAGTCCTCGAGGATCCTCTCCACCACGTCCACGCTCTTCGGCGGATGGCAGTGCTGGACCTTCCGGCCCACGATGGCCCGGCTCCGGGGGAAGATCCGCTCCGGCCCCTCGGTGAAGAACCGGACGCGGTCGTCGGCGTCCACGAAGGTGAGATCCACGGGCAGGGTGGCGAAGAGGCCCGCGAGCTGCTCGTAGGTCAGGCTCCCCGAGGGGAAGGACACCGCGGCTCCCGCCGGGAGCTCCGCCTTCCGGGCGGGCTCCACGGCCTCCGGGGGCTTCCACCCCTCGCGGGGGGCCACGATGCACCAGCCGTACTCCGGCGACTGGGTCCAGATCTCTCCCCACTCGTCGTCGGTGAACATGTCCCGCGCCATGGGGAGGAGGATCTTCTCCTCCTTGTAGATCATCTCCTCCACGGCCTGCAGCGCGGGCTCCGCGACCTCCCGTCCCACCCGCGCCAGGTCCCCGGCGGTGAGCCCCTCCTCCCGGAGGGCGGAGTCCAGGGCCTTCAGCATCTCCCGCACCTCGTCGTCCTTCCCCCACATGACCTGCGGGGGGCCGGTCACCCCCCGGCGCTCGAGGACGGGGAACAGGAGGTGCTCC
>JAOZQC010000306.1 GCA_029932425.1 Planctomycetota bacterium
GGACGTCCGCATGGACGAGGGGGAGCGGGAGGTCTTCGAGAACATCGTCCGCGGCGCCCTGTTCCAGATGACCAGCCTCATGCTCCACGAGAGGCGTTCCCACCTCGCGGTCATGAACGCGATCGGGGAGCTCTGCGCCCAGTTCCGGAAGGGCATCCTCGCCGTGATCCGGGAGCGCGGCCCGGAGGAGCCTCTCCGCATCGTGGAGGCCTATCACCGGATTCACCCCGAGGCCGCGGAGCAGGCCTGGCATCCGGAGGCGTTCGCGAGGATGGACGACCCCGAGTGGCGGCAGCTCTACGTGAACGCCGAGCACGACGGCACGGTGGGGGTGGTCACCCTCGGGCGGGAGAGCCTCTCCTGGGACGTGATCCGGGAGCTCTCCCGGGCCCTGGACTGGCTGCGGGCGGAAGGGATCGAGCGGGTGATCCTCACGAGCGACTTCCATCTCTCCACGCAGATGGTGGGGGCGGACACGAGCGACTTCTTCGAGACCCTCACGGACGCGGGGAAGGGCGAGGATCTCTGCCGCACCTGGTCCGCGGTGGCGCGCCGCCTGCACGACGAGTTCCGGGTCTCGGTGGGCTTTCTCGCGGGCAAGCGGGCGCTGGGCGGCATGCTCGAGCTGCTCGCCCACTGCCACTACGTGGTCTCCCACGACGGCGGATCCTTCGGATTCCCGGAGGTCATGCTTCCCGTGGTCCCCGGCATGGAGGGTTGCCACTGGACCTTCCGCAAGGCGAGGGCCGAGGACCGGTCGAAGATCCTGCGCCTGCTCCTCACCGGTCGTCCCGTGAAGGCGGCGGACGCGGTGGGCTGGCTCATCGACTACGCGGGCCCCTTCGAGGAGGCGCTGGGCACCGCCTGGCGGATCGTCACCGGCGGGGACCACGGGATTCCCCCACGGGAGCTGGAGGAGGGTCCGCTCGCCGACGTGCCCGACACCGTGGCGGACCTTCCTCCGGCGGGAAGTCCCGGTGCGGAGGCGGCCCGCAAGGCGATCCTGGATTCCGTCCGGGCCTGCTGCGGCACGACCCTGGCGGAGGCCCTGGATCTGCAGTCCCGCCACGCCGCGCAGTTCCTGGCCGGCGAGGCCTGCCGCCGCGGCGCGGTGGGCACCGCCTGGCAAAAGACCACCCAGGTCTAGGTACCATACGGAGGCGGGAAAGACTTGTAGCCTTCCCGCCGCCCGCTTCCGCGCGGCGGCGCCCGGCCCCTCCCTCGCCCCGGCCGCCGCCCGGTCCGGGATCCGCGGGGCGGGTGGCGCGGTGCGCGTCAGGCGGGACGGGGGTGCTGGCACTTCCAGCACCGGTCGAGCTTTCCGGGCACCGTCTCCTTGCACACGGGGCAGATCCACTCCTCCCCCGTCTCCGCCGGCGGGGCCTCGAGGAGGACCGCGGTCCGACACGCCGGGCAGCACCACCCGTCCTGTCCCTCCGGGCCGCCCGCGAAGCAGGGAATCGGCACCCGGTCCTTCCCTTCCGCTTCCGCGGGTTCGAAGAGGAGCGGGATCCCGAAAGGTCCGTAGGCTCCCGAGAGCCAGCGCTCCGGGTGGTCCCCGAACCGTCCCCGGATCATCTCCGCACCGCAGACCGGACACTCCATGACGACCTCCCGGGTGGATCCTCCCGGAGTGGTTCTCCGGGATCCGTGAATCGGCGAGGGGCGCCGGCGGATGCTCCCGCGGGTGCCCCTCGTCCTTCCGAGTTCCTCGGCTAGAGCTTGCGGACGTTCGTGGCCTTGGGACCCTTGGGGCCCTGGGTCTTGTCGAACTCCACCCGGTCGCCTTCGGACAGGGTCTTGAAGCCCTGCATCTGGATTTCGGTGTGGTGGACGAACACGTCCTCCCCGCCGTCCTCCTGGAGGAAACCGAATCCCTTCGCGTCGTTGAACCACTTCACTGTGCCTTGGGGCATGACTGCAACTACCTCTTCAAAAAACGGTTCTCGGCGCCATCACCGGGCGGAACGACCACCCGAAAAACGATGCACGCCTTCCGTGTGACATGGGGCCGGGAGAGACGAAAAGGGAACTCTTGCGAGGAACCGGAACGCCTGTCGTGGCCTTGGCCAGCGCGCCCTCTCTACCAGATCTCCCCGCAATCCCAAGAAAAAACGTAAGTTGCCTTCCACCCCCGTCGATCCCGGAGGCCGGGGGGGGAGGACGCCGGCGGGGGGGAGGAGGCAGCGGATGCGGGACGTTCACGTGGTGGAGATCTTCGGCGACCTCGACACCGCCTCCCTCCCCGGCCACCGGGCGCGGATCGATGCGCTGATGCGCAGCGGCGTCCACCGCCTGGTCCTCGACCTGCAGGGACTCTCCTTCATCAACAGCACCGCGCTCGGTTTCCTGCTCGCGCTGAAGGAGCGGCTGGAAGGGGAAGGCGGCGCCCTCGCGATCGCCAGGCCCTCCACGGTGATGGAGAAGGCTCTCCGCGTGCTCCGGCTCGACGAGGTCTTCCGGATCCGACCCACGGTGGAGGAAGCGGTGGCGGATCTCCAGGGAGGTTGAGGCACCGCCGGGGCGGCCGGCGCGCGGACGAGGAGGAGGGAAGCCATGGACGACGACGCGGCTTTCGGGCTCGGGGGGGACGTTCACTGGATCCAGGCGAGGAAGGCGTTCGAGGACCGCGAGAACCTCGAGCCCGCCCGGCTGGTGGCGGTGGAAGGGCACCTGGTGGAGGTCCGGCGGAAGGACGGCGGCACCCGGAAGTTCCGGGCGCGCCGCGCCCCGCGGATGAAGGAGGTCCTCGCCGCCCGGATCGAGCAGGGGGCGGACGGAGTACCGGCCCTTCTCAGCGAGCGATGGAGAGTGCTTGCCCTCATCCTCGTTCCCCCGGGCGCGAAGGAACCGGAAGTGATCCAGCTCACGGGCGTGTTCCGCCTGGAGGGCGGCGCCGCGGTGGAGAGCGTGGCGGAGGAACCGTTCCCGGAGATGGCGCTCTTCTCGATCCGGCGCGCGGAGGAAGGGGAGGAAGACCCCTTCGAATCCGGGCGGGACGCCTGATCCCGGGGCAGGGGCCGGGGCGCGGCGGGGAAACCCGGTCGTCCTGATGAGAAATGCGGGCTAGGAGCCCGCCGCCCGCGAACGGAGTGGCGGATCGGATTCTCCGGTGGCACCCGGGGGGGATCGGGGGGGTACCGGGACCCGCGCAGGGAAGGTGCCGGCGGCGGTGGGGATCGCCGCCCGCTCCGAGCCCGCGGCGGACGTTCGGGCGCGCGGACTCCTCTCCCCCGACCCTGCTCCCGAGGGCGTACACTTCCCGGCCGGCCGTCGTTTCGAAGGGCGGCGCCCGCCGATGGGGACCCTTCGCGGGACGGTCGCTTCCCGGGCGCGTTCCGGGCCCCGGAGGTGAACGAACCGTGCTCGCCGCCGGCCGGTGGGGGCCGATCTCCGCGCGTCCCCGCCCTCTCCGCGCCGCCGCCGCCGCAGGCCGCACGGCCGGAATCCGCGTGGCCCAGACTCCCACCCGGCCGCGGATCCGCTCCGGCGAGATCCGCGCCGCCCGCTCGAAGCCGGCTCACGGGTTCTCGTAGGAAACCGTGCCCTCCATCGGGAGATCCACGCCCCAGTCGAGCCCGGGGCCGACGATGCCCGCGGATTCGATGGCGAACATGAAGGAGGCGAAGGCCTGGGTGGGGCTCACGGGATCGCCGGACGCCAGGGCGTTCGCCAGGCGCACGGCGAAGGTCCCGTAGTCGCCGGCCTGCACAAGGGCGAGAAGGTCGCGCCGGAAACCGTCGTAGGCGGGATCGTCCGACCGGTCGTTCTGGAAGTCGTAGATGTCGGTGATGCGGACCTCCAGGTGGTAGGCGAAGCCCCGGAGACCTCCCCCCGCCACCTCCCGGACCTGGCAGTCGACCACGGAGGCCCCCCGGGCTCCTCCGATCACCACGTTGTTCTTCTCCCTCCATTCAAGGAGGCCGGCCTTCAGGATCTCCCTGATCTTCTCGTCCGCGACCTGCCAGACTTCCCCCCGGGGCGGGGCGGACTGGCGCTTCGGGTAGGTGCTCCGGAACCATTCCCGGATCGCGTCGTGCACGAGAGCGGTGGCGGTGGGCCAGGTCTCGTTCCCCTCCGGGTTCTGGTCCTTCTCCTGCAGGTCCTTCCGGATCCGGTCGAGGGTCTTCCGGTCGATCGATCCCCGGAGGTAGGCGAGCAGCATGTCGTCCGCCAGGTCGCTCTGGAACTTCTCGCGGCACAACGCGATCCCCGGCACGCCCGCCCAGGCCACGATCCGGGCGGCCTGCTCGAACTCGGAGCGCGACCGGGCGTTCCCGATCTGCGCGAGGACGAGCTCGGCCAGGGTGCCGGCCCGGGCCAGGACGGCCTTCACCTGCTCGAGGTCCACCTCCCAGAGTCCCGCGGGTCCGGGAAGGGCGATCTGGTTGAGGGGAAGGGCTCCCGACTGCGTGAAGCGCGACTCCGGCACGATGCCCAGGGGACCCCGGTTTCCTCGCATGTGTGACCTCCCGTCCGACCCCCGTGATCTTACCCGGACCTTCCCGGACAGGGGAGAACCCGTGCCCGGAGGAGCCGGACCGGGGCGCGGTGACGCGGCTCAGCTCTCGACCCGCCCCGCGGCCCGGGCCTCGAGGATCGCGCGCACCGCCCTCCAGGCGGTGCGGGCGATGAGGGTCACGGCCCGGCCGTTCGTGTGGTACCCGGTCTTCTTCGTGGTGCGCCGGCGGATCACGATCACCTCCACGTCCTCCTCGCGGCTCCTCTCCACGGTGATCTCCGGCGGGGCGCACGCCCGGACGGCGGGAAGGTGGCGGTCGAGAAGGCCGAAGGACTCCCGCGCCACGATGACCGTGTAGAGATACGGGTACTTCGTGCCCTGGACCTCGTGGATCGCCACCGGGAGCTGGAGCCCGAGAAAGGACTCGGGCG
>JAOZQC010000307.1:0-4549 GCA_029932425.1 Planctomycetota bacterium
ACGCCCGGTTCCGCCCTCGGGGCGGACGGGTCTCCCTCAGGAGGAGGCCGGCGGTTCGCCGGGCGGCTCCTTGCCGGGGGATGCCGGGTCCGGGCGCAACGCCCGGAGGAAGGCGGGACCCAGGTCGGCCAGCTTCTTGTCGCCGATCCCGTAGACCTCCCGCATCTCCTCGAGGGTCTCGGGCTTCCGGGCCGCCAGCGCCCGGAGCGTCCGGTCCGAGAAGATCATGTAGGGGGGGATGCCCCGCTTCGAGGCGATCTCCCGCCGCAGCGCCCGCAGGCGCTCGAAGAGGTCCGCGTCGATCTCCTCGCCCTCCGCGGTGAGGGCCCGGGGCTTGCGCGGCTTCCTCTTCGGGGCGGGCGCCTGCAGGAGGACCTTCTTCTCTCCCCGGAGCACGGCCATCGACTCGCGGTTCAGGCGGAGCACCGGCCACTCGTCCCCCGTGCGGTCGAGGAGCTCTTGGTCCACGAGCTGGTACACGAGGTTCGTGAGCACCCCCGCGGGAACCTCCTTCAGGATCCCGTGGACGCCGAGCCGGTGGTGACCCCGCCCCCGGACCCCCTCGTCCCCCGACCCGCGGAGCACCTTCACCACGTGGGAGACCCCGAACCGCTGGCCCACCCGCGCCACGCAGGAGAGGATCTTCCGGGCCGTCTCCGTGGAATCGGGCAGCACCTCCGCCTCGCCCAGGCAGACGTCGCAGGCCCCGCAGCTCTCCTCCGGGTAGTCCTGGCCGAAGTAGAGGGAGAGGGCCCGGTGCCGGCACCGGAGGGTCCCGCAGAAGCGTTTCATGTGGCCGATCAGCTCGATCCGGGCGGGTAGGGTCCGGCGCCCCTCCTCGGTCTCCTCGGCGCCCTTCCGGGCCAGCTCCTCCCACCGGAGCGCGTCGGCCACGGAGTAGAGGAGGACGCACTCCGCCTCGAGGCCGTCGCGCCCGGCCCGGCCCGTCTCCTGCTGGTAGTGCTCCACCGACTTCGGGAGCGCGGTGTGGATCACGCACCGGACGTCGGAGCGGTCGATGCCCATCCCGAAGGCCACCGTGGCCACCACCACCTGGATCCGCTCGTTCGCGAAGGCTTCCTGGACGGCGGTGCGCGCGGCCTTGTCCAGGCCCGCGTGGTAGGCGGCGGCGGAGAGCCCGGCGGAGCGGAGGGCCCGGGCCAGGGACTCCGTCTCCTTCCGGGTGATGCGGTAGACGATCGCGGCCTCCCCCCGGTGGCGCCGCAGGACCTCGAGCACCTGGCGCCGCACGTCCACCCGGGGGATCACCCGGTACACCAGGTTGGGCCGGTCGAACCGGCCCACGAGGCGCACCGGATCGCGGAGGCCGAGCTCGAGGACGATGTCCTCCCGGACCCGCTCCGTGGCGGTGGCGGTGTAGGCATGGAGGGAGGCCTCGGGGAACGCCTCCCGGAGCCGCCCGAGCCGGCGGTACTCCGGCCGGAAGTCATGGCCCCAGTGGCTGATGCAATGGGCCTCGTCCACGGCGAAGGCGCCCACCCCCAGGCGCGAGAGGACGCCGGTGAATCCGTCGAGCGCCAGGCGCTCGGGGGAGAGGAAGAGGAGGCGGGGTCGTCCGGAACGGAGTTCCTCCCAGGCTTCCTTCCGCTCCGCCTCCGTCTGGTTGCTGTGGAGCGCCACCGCCGGGTACCCGCAGGCCGCCAGGCCGTCCACCTGGTCCTTCATGAGGGAGATGAGGGGGGAGACCACCACGTCGAGCCGGCCCGCCACCACGGGGGGGACCTGGTAGCAGAGCGACTTGCCGCCCCCCGTGGGGAGGACCACCAGGCTGTCGCGGCGCTCGATCCCCGCGCGGATCGCCTCCTCCTGCAGGGGGCGGAGCGAATCATGGCCCCAGAACCGGCGGGTCGTTTCGAGGATGGCCTCCATCGATTCTCCGTAAGATGGGTCCGTGGATCTCTGGACCATCCTACGCCGCGCGGGTGACGAGACGCCCGATCGCCCGGCGGTGATCGACGGGAAGGTGCGCCTCACCTACGCGGAGGCGCGGGACCGGGCGGCGGCCCTGGGAGACCGGCTCCGGAAGCGGGGAGTCGAGCCCGGAGACCGGGTGGCGATCCGGGAGCCCAACACCCACCGCTTCTTCCTGGCCTACTACGCCTCCGCCGCGATCGGGGCCGTCCTCGTTCCCCTGAACACGCGCCTCTCGGAGAGGGAGGCGGAGGAGATCCTCGAAGACGCCGGGGTGCGGATCCTGCTCTCGGGGGAGGACTTCGAGGGGCTCGCCGCGGCCGCTCCGGGCGCCGCCCGCTCCTTCGATCCCGCCCCCGTCTCCCCGGACGACACGGCCCAGCTCTACTACACGAGCGGCACCACGGGGCGGCCGAAGGGCGTCATGCTCACCCATCGCAACGTGGTCCGCCACGCGGAGGCGGCGGCGCTCGAGCTCGGGCTCTCCGGGGAGGACGTCTGGGGGCACATCGCGCCCATGTTCCACCTGGCGGACGCCTGGGCGGTGTTCGCGATCACCCTGGTGGGGGGGGCCCACGTGATGGTGCCCCGGTTCGACGCCCCGTCCGTCCTCCTGGCGATCGAGGAGCACCGGATCACCCTCTCCAACCTCGTCCCCACCATGCTCGCCCGCCTCGTGGCCCACCCGGAGGCGGGCCGCCGCGACCTCCGGAGCCTGCGCCTGATCCTCTCCGGGGGGGCGCCCATCGCGCCCGGGCTCGTCCGGAGGACGATCGAGACCCTGGGCTGCGAGTACCTCCAGACCTACGGCATGACGGAGACCAGCCCCTATCTCACGCTGGGCGTCCTCCCCGAGGACCTCCGGCGGCTCCCCCTCCCGGAGCGGGCCCGCTACCTGGCGAGGACGGGGCGGCCCTTCCGGGGGGTGGAGCTCCGGGTGCTCCGTCCCGACGGGACCCCCGTGGCCGCCGACGACCGGGAGGTGGGGGAGATCCACGTGCGGGGGGAGACGGTGACCCCCGGCTACTGGAACCGGCCCGAGGAGACGGCGGCGGCGTTCCGGGAGGGGTGGCTGGCCACCGGCGACCTGGCGGTGGTGGACGAGCACGGCCTCGTGAACATCGTGGACCGCGCGAAGGACATGATCGTCACGGGGGGGGAGAACGTCTTCTCCATCGAGGTGGAGAACGTGCTCTTCGAGCACCCCGCGGTGCTCGAGGCCGCGGTGGTGGGCGTGCCGGACGAGGAGTGGGGGGAGGCGGTGACGGCGGCGGTGGTCCTCCGGCCGGGGGCCCCGACGGGGGAGGGGGAGATCCGGGCGTTCTGCCGGGAGCGCCTGGCCGGCTACAAGGTCCCGAAGCGGGTGCTCTTCCTTCCCGACCTGCCGAAGACGGGATCGGGCAAGGTCTCGAAACGCGTGCTGCGGGCGCGTCTCAGGGATGGCGCAGGGTGAGGATCCAGGCCCGGAGGCGTTTCTCGAAGGCGTCCGCGTCGGAGACCCCGAGGATCTCGAGGAGCGTCGCGTAGCCCGTGGGATCCGCCTCGCGGCGGGCGAGGAACCGGCGGTAGTAGCGGCGGAGAAGACCCTTCTCCTGGAGGTGGAAGAGGAGATAGCGGGCGTAGGCGTGGTGGAGGCCGCTGCCCCGGCCGTAGAACCGGGCGGCGTCCATCGCGGTGAGCGTGCGGAGGTCCGGGACGTTCCCGGCCCGGAGGGCCTTCGGCCGGGAGAGCGGCATGCCCTCATCCTACCGCCGATCCGCATCGCGGGGCCGGGGCGGAGTTCCTCTCGACGGCGGCGCCGGTTCCGGGATACCCTCGGGTCATGGTCCGGCGGCTTCTCGTCTGGTTGCTCCCGCCGGCCCTCCTCCTGGTGCTGGCCTGGGGGATCGGCTCTCCTCCCGCCACCGAGGACCGGGGGCCGCCTCTCAGACCTTCGCGTTCGGAGGCGGGGGTCTTCGCCGGGGGCACGCGGGGGGATCCCGGGAAATCCGCGATCCCCCCCCGCCGCTCCCGGGCGGCGGCGGCCGGGGAGAGTCCCGCGCCGCCCGGCGGGGATACCCCGCCGGGTCCCCGTGCCCCGGGAGCCCCGGGAGAGGACGGTTCGAGGGGGACGCGGGCGGCGGACGGTTCCGCCCGGGAGAGCCCTGGGGAGCGGGCCGAGCTGGTGCTCCACGGTGCCCCGATACGCCTCGATTCCCTCCTCGAGGGAGCGGGTCTGGACCTCTCCGTGCGGCGGGCGACCGCCGCCGGGTGGGAGGAGTGCGATGCCGAGCCCGGCCCTTCGGGGCGCGATACCTTCCTCCTGGCCCCCGGCCTCTACGAGGTGGAGGTGGCGGCCGTGAAAGACGGCGTCCTGGTGCGGGCGAGGAAGACGCTCTCGGTGTCCCCGGGGGAGAGGAAGGTCAGGCTCCCGGGGATCCGCCTGGCGCCGCGGGCCGGCATCCGGGCCCGGGTGGTGGACGCGGCGGGGGAGCCGGTGTCGCAGGCGTGGATCGTGGTCTGCCGCCCGGAGGAGGCGGCGGAAGGCGCCCGGCGGATCGACCCCGGGAAAGGGGGCTGGATCCGCTACGCCGACCTGGAGCCCTGGCAGCTGGCCGAGCGCCTGCAGCGCTGCGAG
>JAOZQC010000307.1:4559-4888 GCA_029932425.1 Planctomycetota bacterium
CTCGTGGTGTTCGGCCTCCCCGAGCCCCTGGAGAAGGTGGTGCGTGTGCCCCACGAGCCCGAGGGCACGGCGGTGGAGGAGATCCGGTGGCGGGAGAGGCAGGTCCCGGTGAAGCTTCGCTTCGTCGTCCCCCGGGAGGGCGGTGGGAAAGAGGTCCCGGCCGGGGTGGTGGGAGTGCGGATCCCGGCCACGGGCTGCGAGCTGGGGACCGCCGCCCGCCTGGGGCGACGCCTCCTTCCCGGCACCTACGAGTTTCGAGGATTGTGGACCTCGCAGAACCGGGAGTGGGCGGCCACCGTCCGGATCCCCCCCGGTCGACCCTTCGAGGA
>JAOZQC010000308.1 GCA_029932425.1 Planctomycetota bacterium
TCGCCCGGGAGAGGATGATTCCCGAACACCGCGCCCCGTGGCGTACCGGGCCGCCCGTCCCCGTTCCCGACCGCTTCGAGATCCAGAGGTCGCGGGGAGCCCGGGCCATGGCCGCGGGCCTGCTCGTGCTCGCGGGCCTCGCCCTCCCGCGTCCCGCGGGGGGCGGTGAGATCCTCGTCCCCCTCCACGCCCTCCTGGCGGTCCGGGGGCACGTGGTCCTCCGGATCGTGACCGGGCTTTCCGCCCTCTCCGCCCTCCTGGCCGTGGCCGCCGCCTTCCCCGCCGCGTGGAGGGGGCGCGGCGTGCTCTACACCCTCCTGGGGGCGGCGCCGTTCGCGACCCGGTGGGCGCTCACCGGGGACCCGGGGCTCCCGGTTCCCCTCCTCCTCCTCGTGGCGGGGTTCGCCGTGTACCTGGCCGCCCTGTGGACGGCGGCGCAGCTCCCGAGGAACGCCGCCGCCCAGAAAGCCCACCTCTCCGGCGGCACCGTGCTGCTGGTGGGGCTGGGCGCCGCCGTCGCCGCCGCCCCCCCCGCGGGGGAGGGCAGCCTCCTGGCGCCGGGAGTGGCGTTCCCCCTCTGCCTCGCGGTGGCCGCGGTGGTGATCTCCTTCGCGGGGTCCTGCTCGGAGGTCCTCTCGCACCGCCTGGGACGGATCACCCGTCTCCTCTGCTACGCGGCCGCCGCCCTCTTCCTCGCCGGCCGCATCTTCCGCTCCGGGGGGGGAGATCCCTTCTACGAGGCCGCCGCCGCTCTCCCCTGGACGGCGCTGGCGGCGCTCGCCGCCGTCGGGATCTCGGACTTCGCCCTCGACCTCATCTCCACGGCCGCCCACGCCCGGGACCGGGAGAACTTCGACCAGATGCTGGGCTACCTGGAGCGCTACCGCCCGGACGCCCGGTTCGGGTCCCGGCGGGAGCCGGAGAGGGGGGCCCCGGAGGCGGCGCCCCCGCGGGAGACGGGACCGGAGCGGGTGGTGCCTACGGGTCGGGGTTGATGGCGAGGAGCGCCGGGTAGGCCTTCGCCAGCTTCTGGACCGCCTTCGCCAGCTTCCCCCGCCCCGCCTTCTTCAGCGCCCCCTTGAGCTTCCGGCCGAGCTTCTCGTAGAGAGGCGCCTCCTCCGGCGGGAAGGGAGGCACGGTGGCCCCCCCGACCAGGAACATGCTCGAGCAGGCGTCCCACAGCTCGTCCTGGGTCGTCCGCGCGAAGCCCTCGAAGTCCGCGGAGCCCTCCGCCTTCGCCGCCTGCTCCAGCCGCTTCATCCCCTTGCCGATCCGCTTGAAGGCCCGGCGCACGCTCTCCGCGTCCCCCGCGTCGAGGAGGTCCAGGGCCTCCGCGAACGCGGCGTCGGCCGCCTCCGCCCGGGCCCGGGCCTTCTCCACGGACAGGGTCTGCTCCGCGAGCAGGGTCCGGCGCTGGTCGAGCCGATCCCGGATGCGCTGGAGCCCCTCCCCGGCCCGGACCGCCGCGGGGAGGAGGATCCCCGCCGCGGCCAGGACCATGATCCAGAGACGTCGCTTCATGACACCCTCCCGGCCCGGTGCGTCCCGGGACCCGGCGAACGAGAACGGCCGCTCCTCGCGATGAGGATGCCATTCTACGCCTTCCCCCTCCCGGAATCGAAGAGGGCGCGCCCGTGGCGACGCGCCCTCTTCCCGCTCCTCCACCGCCGGGATCAGTACATGTCGTCCGGCATCGGGGGCGTGTTCTCCTTCTTCTCCTTCGGGATCTCGGAGACCACGGCCTCCGTGGTGAGGAGAAGGGTGGCGATGGAGGCCGCGTTCTGGAGGGCGGTCCGCACCACCTTGGTGGGGTCGATCACCCCCGCCTTGGCCAGGTCGGTGTACTTGTCCGCGGCGGCGTCGTAGCCGAAGTTGTAGTCCGAGTCCTCGAGGACCTTCTGGACCACGATGGAACCGTCCACCCCGGCGTTCTCCGCGATCTGCCGGATCGGGGACTGGAGGGCCCGGCGGACGATGTCCACCCCCACCTTCTCGTCCCCCCGCGCCTTCACGTCGCCCAGCACCTCGATGGCGCGGAGCAGGGCCACCCCCCCGCCGGGAAGGATGCCCTCTTCCACCGCGGCGCGGGTGGCGTGGAGCGCGTCCTCCACGCGGGCCTTCTTCTCCTTCAGCTCCACCTCCGTGGCCGCGCCCACGTTGATCTGGGCCACGCCGCCCGCGAGCTTCGCCAGGCGCTCCTGGAGCTTCTCCCGGTCGTAGTCCGAGGTGGTCTTCTCGATCTCGTTGCGGATCTGGGCGATCCGGCCCTGGATGGCGCTCGTCTTGCCGCCGCCCTCGATGATGGTGGTCTCGTCCTTGGAGATCACCACCTTCTTGGCGGTGCCGAGGTCCTCGATCTTCACGCTCTCCAGGTCGATGCCCAGGTCCTCGAAGATCGCCTTCCCGCCGGTGAGGACCGCGATGTCCTCGAGCATGGCCTTCCGCCGGTCCCCGAAGCCCGGGGCCTTCACCGCGCAGCAGTGGAACACCCCTCGGAGACGGTTCACCACGAGGGTGGCCAGGGCCTCACCCTCCACGTCCTCGGCCACCACGAGCAGAGGCTTGCCCGACTTGGCGATGCTCTCCAGGAGCGGCAGCAGGTCCTTCACGGAAGAGATCTTCTTCTCGTGGATGAGGATGTAGGCGTCCTCCAGCTCGCACGTCATGTTCTCGGGCTGCGTGACGAAGTGGGGGGAGAGGTATCCCTTGTCGAACTGCATTCCTTCCACCCACTCCACGGTGGTCTCGAGGCCCTTGCCCTCCTCCACCGTGATCACCCCGTCCTTGCCCACCTTCTCCATGGCCTCGGCGATCTGCTTGCCGATCTCCATGTCGTTGTTGCTGGCGATGGCGCCCACCTGCGAGATCTCCTTCTTGCCGGAGATCTTCGTGGAACGTTTCCGGAGCTCCTCGATGACGGCCTCCGCGGCCATCTCGATACCCCGCTTGATGCCCATGGGGCTGGCGCCGGCGGCCACGTTCTTCAGGCCCTCCTCGAAGATGGCCTCCGCGAGGATGGTCGCCGTGGTGGTTCCGTCGCCGGCCACGTCGGAGGTCTTGCTCGCCACCTCCCGGACCATCTGCGCCCCCATGTTCTCGTAGGGCTCCTTGAGCTCCACCTCCTTGGCCACGGTGACGCCGTCCTTGGTCACCGTGGGCGCCCCGAAGGACTTCTCGATGAGCACGTTGCGGCCCCGGGGGCCGAGGGTGACCTTCACGGCGCGGGCGAGCTGGTTCACTCCCCGGCGGATGGCTTCCCTCGCCTCCTGGTCGTAGGCGATCTTCTTCGCTCCCATCTCTCTCTCCTTCCGTATGCCAGACGCGATGCGTGCTGGGGATCAGCCCTCGATGACCGCGAGGATGTCGTCCTCGGCGAGGATCAGGTACTCCTCGCCGTCGATCTTGATGTCGGTGCCGGCGTAGGAGGAAAACAGGACGTGATCCCCCACTTTCACCTGGAAGGGGGCGCGGGTGCCGTCGTCGAGCGGCTTGCCCTCGCCGAGGGCGAGCACCTTCCCCTCCTTCGGCTTCTCCTTCGCGGTGTCCGGCAGCACGATGCCGCCCCGCGTCACCTCCTCCGCCTCGAGTCGCCTGACCAGCACCTTGTCGTTCAGCGGTTTCACCTTCGGCCTCGCCATGTCTCACCTTCTCCCGATCAAAAGACGCCCGACCGCCGCGGCCGCGGCGGCCACCTCGAAACTCCGAGGGGTCAATCGCCCCCCGCGGCCCCGTCCTCCCCGTAGTACTTCCCGAGGAGCTGGTCCACGGTGATCACGATCAGTCCCCTGCTCACCGGTTTTCTGAGCAACGTGTACGCTCCCGCCTCCATCGCCTGGATCAGAAGCTCCTTCGAAGCGTCCGCGGTGAGAAAGATCGCCGGGAGGCGGTCCACCAGCTTCAGGAGCTCCCGCAGCGTCTCCAGCCCCGTCAGGTCCGGCATGAACATGTCGAGGATGGTGGCGTGGATGGGCCGGGCGCGGCACCGGACGATCTCGATGGCTTCCCGGCCGCAGGACGCCGTGAGTGCCTCGTGGCCGGCCCGCAGCAGGGTCTCGCGGACCGCCTCCCGGCACTCCCGGTCGTCGTCGGCGATCAGAATGGAATACGGGGTCGCCATCATGGCCGCACCTGTCGGCACACCTGGAGCGGCCTCGAAGGGGCAAAGCCCATACCAATAGGCGGACGGCGGCGGGGATGCACCTCAACTGCGCCTGAACAAAGAACTTGCGTCACCTTCCCGGCCGGCGCCCCCCGCCGCGTTCCTGTCAGGCTGTCAGGCCTCCTGACGGGGCCCTTCCGCCGGGGGGGCTTCCGGGGGACGGCGTCCGGTCCCCCGCGGGGTCACTCGCCTCTCCCCAGGGGGACCACCACCGTGGTCTGGACCCGCACCACGGAGAGCTCGGGGAGCTGCAGGGTCACCGGGGTGGAGCCCGCCCCGAGGCTCGTCTGGAAGGTGGGGATCGGCCGCTTCAGGCGGGACATGGTGGCGCGGATCTCGAAGGTCCCCTTCTGCGCCCGGCGCACCGCCCTCCAGTAGGCGTCGAACCATGCTTTCACGTCCCCCGCGTACTTCTCGAGGGGCTTGTTCCCGCTCTTCCTGGCGAACGTCACGACCTCGCGGTAGGCCCGGTCGCAGCGCTTCTTCGACCCGTAGGCGATGTCCCGGAACCACCGGCGGAGCTTCCGCTCCAGGATCCGGCGCTCCTTCGCTCGGGCTTCCACGGCCAGGAGCCGGGCCCGCTCTTCCTTCGTCACCCAGGTTCCCCGGAAGCGCACGAAGCCGCGCATCCGCATGATCTCGGTCTCCGTGCGCCACTTCCCCTCGAAGAAGATGTGCCCCAGGGCGGAGTGAGCGGCGCGGTGATCCGGGTCGAGGC
>JAOZQC010000309.1:0-999 GCA_029932425.1 Planctomycetota bacterium
GGGTTTTGGGGTTCGAACCGGCCCGGGGCGCGGCGCCGCGCCGCCGCGACGCCTCCCGGGCCGTCTCCACCAGGGCCGGCGCCCATGCCGGCGCCCCCGCCGCGTGAAGATGGATCCAGGTGGCCAGCACGTTCCCGGAGACGACGCCGTCGCGGCCGGCCCCGAGCCCCACACCCCGCCGGACATCGTAGGCGGTGACCGCCGTGTCGGCCCCCGCGGTGACCGCGGAGTAGTGGAACTCGTGCCCCCGGAAGCGGGTCCCCGGGGGGAAGAACGGGTTCTTCGCGTCCACCCTGACCTCCGCGTAGCCGTGGCCCCGCGGCGAGGAATGCACGGTGATCTCCAGGTCCAGGACGCCGGAGAGATCCCAGGTGCGCCCGCGCCAGGTGACGGAGCGGGCCAGGTAGATGAGCCCCCCGCACTCGGCATAGACGGGAAGGCCCCGCCCCGCCGCCTCCCGCACCGCCGCCAGCATCGACCGGTTCGCCGCCAGGGCCGGGGCGTGCGTCTCCGGGAATCCCCCGCCGAGATAGAGCAGGTCCACCTCCGGGAGCACCCGGTCCGCCAGGGGGGAGACGGGGACCAGCTCCCCTCCCGCCGCTTCCAGGGCCTCCAGGTTCTCCGGGTAGTAGAAGGTGAAGGCCGGATCCCGGAACACGCCGACGCGGACGCGGGAGCCGCCCGCCGGCGCGGCCGCCCTCTCCGGGGGCCCGGCGGGCCAGGGAGCGGCGGACCGCGCGATCTCGAGAAGGGCCGGAAGGTCCGCGTGCTCCTCGAGGAGGTCCCCGAGCCGGCGGACCACGGCGTCCATCCGGCGGTGCTCCTCGGGAGGCACGAGGCCGAGATGCCGGTCGGGGAGGAGCTCCCCGCCGCGCATCCGGGGCACGATCCCGAGCACCGGCACCTCCGTGCTCCCCTCGATCGCCGCCTTCGCCTCCCGGGCGTGCCGGGAGCCTCCGGAGCGGTTGAGGACGACCCCCGCGAGCCGGAGATCGGGAG
>JAOZQC010000309.1:1009-4856 GCA_029932425.1 Planctomycetota bacterium
AGATCGGGATCGAGCGCCCGGACCCCCGCCACCGGGGCGGCGGCGGTCCGGGTCGTCTTGGTGATGTCGAGAACGAGGATCGAGGGGGCGTCGAGGGTCCTCGCGAGAGCCGCGGTGCTGCTGCCCTCCAGTCCGTCGAGCACGCCGCGGTTTCCCTCGATCAGGCTCACTCCCTCCGCCGCCGCGTGGCGGGCGAAGGAGGAGCGCACTCCCTCCTCCCCCATGAGCCAGGCGTCGAGATTCCGGGCGGGACGGCCGGCGGCGCACGACAGCCAGGCGGCGTCGATGTAGTCCGGCCCCTTCTTGAAGGCCGTGACGCACAACCCCGCCCGCCGCCACGCCGCCGCGAGCCCGAGGGAGACCAGGGTCTTGCCCGAGTCCCCGCCGGTGCCCGCCACCACCAGCCTGGGGAATCCCACGCTCATACCGGGATCAGTTCTCCGCACCCTCCTTGTGCGGCAGCTCGATGAACGAGCCGCCGAAGTAGGTGTAGACGCACCTCTCCGACTCGATGAGCTTGCGGATCGCCTTCTTGCAGAGCTTCTTGTCCACCCGGTCCCCGAAGAGCTCGATCATCATCTTGGTGAGATCACCCGGCTTGAGCTTCTTCTGGCCCTGGGCGGCCTTGACCTGCTGGTACATGGCTTCCGCCACTTCGTCGACGCTTGCCGGCTCCGACATGGGATCGATCCTCCTAGTGCACGAGATGCGTGGACCTCTTGAAGGTGAGGCCCGCGTGCTTGAAATCGTCGATGTGCTCCTTCTGGAACGGAATCCCCGTGAGCTCGAAGAACTTGGGCCAGGTGATCCGCTCGATCCACTCCCCGAGCCTCTCGTAGTTCCGCGCGTTCCGGGCCCAGAGATCGATGATCTTCGTGATCGTACCCGTGACCTCCGGCCAGCGGGGCGGGTTGTTCGGGATGTAGGGCACCAGGAGCTTCGAGAACATGGGCTCGTGCCGGGCGTTGGACACCTTGCCCCCCACCCAGATGGAGACGCCGTCGTTCTCGGGGTCGTTCAGGGGCATCGCCGGGCAGACCGTGTAGCAGTTCGCGCAGAACATGCACTGCTCCTCGATCACCTGGACGCTCTCCTTCCCGTCGACCTGCGCGGGGCGGATCGCCGCCGTGGGGCAGGCCGCCACCACGTTGGGGATCTCGCAGAGCTTGTTCAGGGTCTCGTGGTCCGTCCGGGGCGGCTTGCGGTGGACGCCCAGGATGGCGATGTCCGAGCAGTGGACCGCCCCGCACATGTTCAGGCAGCAGGCGAGGGCGATCCGGAGCTTGGCGGGGAGGTCCCGGTTCGCGAAGTGCGGGAAGACCTCGTCCATCACCGCCTTCACGATGCCGGAGGCATCCGTGGCCGCGGAGTGACAGTGGATCCAGCCCTGGGTGTGGACGATGCTGGAGATCGAGTTCCCGATGCCCCCCACGGGGTGGCCGAGAGCCTTCAGGTCGTCGATCAGGGGGTCGATCAGCGACTCGTCCGTGAGGAGGAACTCGATGTTGTGGCGGCTCGTGAACCTCAGGTGGCCGCCGCAGTACTTGTCCGCCAGGTCCGCGATCTGCCGGATCTTCCAGACGCTCATGAGCCGGGCGCCGGCCGCGCGGACCGTGTAGAGACGGTCCCCGGACTCGGCCACGTGCATCATGACGCCCGGTTTCAGGATCTCGTGGTACTTCCACTTCCCGTAGTTGGCCTTGATGATCGGGGGAAGGAACTGCTGGTAGTTCGGGGGGCCGATGTCCGTGACCCGTTCTGCCGCTTCCGCCATTCTCAACTCTCCCTTGAGATCTCGTTTCCTCGTGGTTCGGAATCGGGGCGCGACGCGGACTACTCGTCCTCGTCCTCGTCCTCCTCCTCCTCCTCGTCCAGGGCGTAGAACACGTACGGGTTCTCGCGCGGGTGCGCCACCATCTCGGGCACCGGCTCCATGCCGATCGCCTCGAGGAAGTTCCCCATCCCCACGCGCTGGATGAACTCGCCCACGCGCTCGCGGTTCTTCCCCTCCTCGCTCCAGACGTCCCAGATCTCCTCCACGATCTCCTTCAGCTCGGCGACCTCCTCCGGGTCGTCCGGGTTCATGAAGGGGATGAAGACGGAGGAGAGCAGCGCGCCCTCCACGATGGGGGCCTTGGAACCGATGAGGATCGTGGCCCCCCGCTCCTTCCCGGGCGCCAGGGCCTTGGGCATCACGTTGATGCAGTGCATGCAGCGGCGGCAGAAGCGGTTGTCGATGGTGAGCTTCTCGCCGTCCCAGGACATGCAGCGGCCGGGGCAGTTCTCCACCACGTCCCGCTGGATGTCGAGGCCCGCCTCCGCGTACTTCTTCACCTCCTCGTCGTTCTGCTGGATGTCATCCTTCCAGGTGCCGATGATGCTCATGTCGGCCCGGGCGATGGAGGCCACGCAGTCGTTCGGACAGCCCGCCATCTTGAACTTCCACTTGTACGGGAACATGGGGCGGTGCAGCTCGTCCTGGTACGACATCGTGAGGTCGTAGGTGAGCTTCAGGGTGTCGTAGCAGGCCCACTCGCACCGTGCCGGTCCCACGCAGCAGCTCGGGGTCCGGACGTCCGAGCCCGACCCCCCGAGGTCGAAGCCGAGGTCCGTCAAGCCCTTGAAGGTGGGCTCCAGCTCCGGGGTGCTCGTGCCGAGCAGGATGATGTCTCCCGTCGACCCGTGCATGTTGGTGAGCCCCGAGCCGTGCTCCTCCCACATGTCGCAGAGCTTGCGCAGCACCTCGCTCGTGTAGAACCAGCCGCTCGGCTGGTTCACCCGCAGCGTGTGGAAGTGGGAGATCGCCGGAAAGTCCTCGGGCAGGTCGGAGTACCGGCCGATCACCCCTCCGCCGTAACCCAGGACCCCCACGATTCCGCCGTGCTTCCAGTGGCCGATCTTCTCGCGGTACGAGCGCTCGAGCTGACCCAGGAGGTCCCTGCAGGCCTCCTTGTGCCGGGCGGCGACCTTGATCTCCTTGACGAAGCTCGGCCACGGCCCCTTCTCCAGTTCGTCAAGAAGGGGAGTTTCCGGTAGTTCCGCCATGCCGCAATCCTCCTCGAACCTCTGTCTCACGGGCCGCCCCTCCCTCCGCGGGGAGGCGGCGTCTTCACCAGGTGATCCGGCGCGCATTGCCCGCCGCCGGCTCGCGGCGCCGGCAAGCGCCCGGGGGAACCGCCATCGAAGGAGGGAAGCCCGCGCGGAATCGGACACGCGCCGACCAGCAGCGAATCGGCGCGATCCGCGAAGGCTTGCCCGAGCCGTTCGAAAAGGCGCAAACCCTACGCCAAAAAAGGACTTCCGGCGCTTCCGGCGTAAGGCCGTTGCAGTCAACCACTTGAGTGGAGCACTTCTCGTTCGGACGTTTGATCGAATCGGGAGGGGACGCCTCCAATGGATTTCCGAAGTTACGGTTTTTCAATAGGTTAGGCACACTCCCCCCCGGCAAGACGCCCCCGCACCGCCCGGGGGACGGCCGGGAAATCTTCCCCACGTTGGAGGGATTTCGACCCTCTCACGTCAGGCGCCCCGTGTACCGGGAGTGGACGAGGGCCACCGCCCGGTAGACCAGGTGGGCGAGCTTCGACCAGGGAGCGTAGCCCAGAAGGCAGAAGACGAAGACCAGGTGCACAAAGTAGACCGCGAAGGCCGCGGTCCGGGCGTCGAACCCGCGCAGGACCTCCGCGCCGAGCCCCGTGAGCCCGGTGAGGAGCAGCACGACGACGAGGTACCAGTCGAACCAGGTGCCCCTCATCTGCCGTTCGGGTCGCGAAGCGCGGTACCCGATCAGGAGGACGCACCCCGCGAGCAGGCCCACGGCCCCCAGGTTCAGCCTGATCTTCAGCGG
>JAOZQC010000310.1 GCA_029932425.1 Planctomycetota bacterium
GCCACCAGGGTGGCGATGAGCAGGGCGGTCCAGGCCGCCCGGGAGGTCCGCGCCGCGCCCCGGCTCCCCTCCCCCGCGGGCGGCCCGCTCCCCCCCGGGCGGGCGGGCGGGACGGCCCCCCCGCCGGCCCTGGGTCCTTCCCGGGGGGCGACGGGCCGGGGGGTCACGGCGCCTTCCCCTCCGCGGGCAGGACGGCGAGGAAGGCGCGGGCCGCGGCTCCGGGATCCCGGGCTCCGTAGAGGGCGGAGATCACGGCCACGCCGTGACAGCCGGCCTCGAGGAGGGCCGCGGCGCGGTCCGGGGTGACGCCCCCACGGCGTACACGGGGACCCGGGCCGCGGCCACGAGGGCGCGGAAGGCCTCCGGCGAGGGGCACGGCTTCGACTTGGTGGGGGACGGGTGCGGGCTCGAGATCCCGAGGTAGTCCACGGTCCCGGCGGTGAACCGGGCGATGCGCCGCCGGTCGGCGTAGCCCGTGACCCCCAGGACCGCCTCCTTCCCGAGGATCCGGCGCGCGCGTCCGGGGGAGGGATCCTCCCGGCCCAGGTGGACGCCGTCCGCTCCGATCCCGCGGGCCAGCTCCGGGGAATCGTTGGCGATGAGAAGCGCCCCGTACCGGGCGGTGAGCTCCCGCAGCGCCCTCCCCCGCCGGATCCTCTCCCGCGGCGGGAGGCGCTTGAACCGCACCTGGAACATCCGCACCCCCGCCTCGAGGAGCGCCTCCGTCCTCTCCACGATCTCCCCCGGGGGCACCACCCTCTCGTCGGACAGCGCGTACAGCCTGGGCAGCTTCACCCCGCCATTGAAACATCGATGACCGGCACGGCTTTTTCATTTCTCACTCCCGGTCCGCTTCCCGTCCCGCGCCCCGCCGGCTCCGGGGGCGGAGGAGAGCGGAAACGCGGAGGCGGGCGGTCCCGAAGGACCGGGGGACCGCGCGGCGGGGTGCCGGGGGCCTCCCTCCGGATTCGCCGGGCGCGACGCCGGGAGGGCCGTACTCCGCACGCGCCGGGGCCGGGCCGGGGACGTGTCGCGGATCCGCGGGGGGACGGTAGGATGCGGGGCATGTTCCTTCCCTTCCTTCTCTGCCTCGTGGTGGGGCTCCTGGCGGGGGCGTGCGCGGCGGGGCCCCGGGGCGCGGACCCCGGGCCCCGCACGGGGGACGAGGTCCGGGTCTGCGGCGAGCTCTTCCACACCGGCACCCGGGTCGTGCTGTGGGACGATCCCGGCGGCTACGACGCCACCCTGCGCCGGTGCTTCTTCCATCCCGGACGCGCGGCCCCTTCCCGGGCTCCCGGGCGGATCGCGCGCTACGGCCGCCGCCGGGGCGCGCCGCCCCCCGGCGAGCCGTTCCCCGTCGAGACCCTGCGCTCCCTGGTGACGCAGATCGTCCTCCACTACGACGCGGCGGGGACCTCGCGGCGTTGCTTCGAGGTGCTGCAGGACATCCGCGGCCTCTCCTGCCACTTCCTCCTCGACCTCGACGGGACCGTGTACCAGACGCTGGATCTCCGGGAGCGGGCCTGGCATGCGGGCTCCGCCAACGACCGGTCCGTGGGCGTCGAGATCGCGAACATCGGGGCCTACCGGGACCGGGCCGCGGTGGAACGGTGGTACGCGCGGCACCCCCTTCCCTCCGGAGCGGGAGGCGGCCGGGGGCTGGTGCGGGGCTCGGTGAAGGGCCGCGACCTCTGGCAGCACGACTTCACGGACGCCCAGTACCGCGCCCTGGGGCGACTGGTGGCCGCCCTCTGCCGGGTTCTCGACGTGCCCCCCGCTTTCCCCCGCGACGCCCGGGGCCGGGTGATCGCCGCCACCCTGCCCCCGGGGGAGGCCCGGGAGTTCCGGGGGATCCTGGGACACCTCCACCTGTCCCCGGGGAAGATCGACCCCGGGCCCGCCTTCGACTGGGAGCGCCTGTTTGCCGCCCTCGGCCGGGGAGGAGTCCGGTAGGATGGCGTCCTCGAGCCGACCCGGAGGTGATCCATGAAGCGACTGCGACGTTTCCTCGGTCTCCGCCTCGACGAGGAGCGCCTCCGGGACCGCGAGGCCGTGGCGCGCCTCGGGGTGCGCTGCCGGTGGATCCCCGAGGAGATCCAGCCCTTCGACGAGCTCGAATTCGCCCTGCCTCTCTCCAAGGAAGAGGAGGCGGTCTTCACCTGCGCCCTGGAGGAGGGACGCTTCGCGCGGATGCTCCTGGGGCGGGCGGCGGCCGGGGACGACGATGCGGACACCCGGGGCTTCGACGACGAGGCGATCCGGGAGGTTCTCGACCGGCACGGCGCCACGCTGGAGCGGCTCCTCACGCACCTCACGGGCGGCGGGCCCGAGGTCTGAGGCGATGCGGGTCCTCCTCCTCCTGACGGCCCTCCTGGCGGCGGCGCCGGGACCGGGCGTCGACCTGGCGGCGCGGTACCCCGCCACCCTCTCCGGCGGACCGGACGCTCCGCCCCGGGCCTGGATCGCGGGGCCCGGCGACGTGTGGAACCTGTCCTCGTTCCGGCTGGCCGGCCCGGGCCGCCTGGCGCTGCGCACGGGGCCGGCCCGCGTGGTGTTCGGCCGGGACGGCTCGAACGTGCTCTTCGCGGTGGTCCTCCCGGAGAAGCCGGGACTCCTGGCCGCCGAGGGCGGGGGACCGTGGAAGGTACGCTCGGCGTGGCTCCGCTTCCATCCCGCCCGGGTGGGGGAGTTCTTCCCGCCGGAGACCGTGACGGGTCCGGGGGATCCCTTCGCGCTGGTGGAGGCCCGGCGGATCTGCGGCCACAAGCTGGGGGGCTCGTTCCAGGCCGGCGGCCTGCCGCTCGTTCCCCCCCGCCACCTCTCGGTGCTCGACGTGGAGGGCGCGGACGGGAAGCGCCGGTTCTTCCTGCGGGACGAACGGGAGGGCCGGGTGACCGCGGTGGAGGCCTTCGAGGGCCGCCCCCTGCCTCCCGACGCTTCCGTTCCCCTCACCCGGGAGGAGTCTCTCGCCGCCTTCGACGAGACGGCCTCGGCCTTCGACCGGGAGTACGCCATGTTCGTCCTGAGGAGGGACGTGGACTGGGAGGGGCTCCGGGCGGCCTACCGTCCCCTGGCTGCGCGGGCCCGGACGGCGCGGGAGGCGGGCACGGTGATCGCGGCGTTCCTGCACCACCTCCGGGACCTCCACGTGGCGGTGAAGGTGGGCGACGCCTGGCTCCCCGGGTTCTCGCGGTTCCGCCCGTTCAACGGGAACGCGGCCGTCACGGAGGCCCGCGTGGGGCGGTTGACCCGCGATCCCCGGGGCCTGGCGGTGGGGCGCACCGCGGACGGGATCGGCTACCTCGCGGTGCGGGCCCTCACGGATCCCGGGCTGCCGGAGGCCTTCGATGCGGCCCTGGAGAAGCTCGGCGACACCTTCGGGCTCATCCTCGACCTCCGGGCCAACGGCGGCGGCGACGAGCGGATCGGCCGCCGGCTGGCGGGCCGCTTCGCCGCGAGGGAGCACCGGTACAGCCTGGCCCGCTTCCGCTGCGGCCCCGCGCACGACGACCTCGGCCCCCCCCGGCCCCGGTCCTTCTCCCCCCGGGGACCCTGGCGTTACGGGTCGCCGGTGATCGTGCTCCAGGGCCGGAGGACGATGAGCAGCGCCGAATCCCTCGTCCTCATGCTCTCGCGGTGCCCCCAGGTGACCACCCTGGGCAACCCCACCGCCGGTTCCAGCGGGAATCCCCGGGTCCTCTCGCTGCCCGGAATGATCACGGTCCTTCTCCCGCGGTGGCTGGACCTCGA
Organism: Planctomycetota bacterium; assembly: GCA_029932425.1. Classification (GTDB taxonomy): domain Bacteria; phylum Planctomycetota; class JAJSAM01; order JAJSAM01; family JAJSAM01; genus JAOZQC01. Next base: position 3,751 of record JAOZQC010000310.1, read on the forward strand.
TCCGGAGGGGAAGCCCATCGACGAGCGGGGGGTGCCGCCGGACGTGCCGGTCGCCGCGAAGTGGACGGCCTTCCGCTCCCGCGACCCGGTGATCGAGGCCGCCCTGGCGCGGCTCCGGAGGATCCCGGAGGCGGAGCGCCGGCCCGGCCGGCGGTGAAGGCGGGCGTCGGCCGCCCCGGGGCTCGACGCGGGAGGCGCGGAATGAGAAGAGGTGCGGTTCCTCCGGCCGCGGTCCCGGCGCTCCTCCTGCTCTCCGGCTCCGCTTCCGGAAGGCCGAAGTCCGTGTACGTGGAGGACGCGGAGTTCGCCCCGAGGGAGCTGAAGAAGGCCTCGGCGGCCGCTTCTTCCGCCTGAAGGGGATCGACGGGAAGAAGGTCTCGGAGGAGGCCCTCGAGGAAGCGCGGAAGGTCCGGCCCGACCGGGAGCACCTCGTGCTCCCCGCCCGGCTCACCGCGAAGCTCGAGGACGGCCGTGCCGCCGTGCGGCCGCTCGCGAAGGGCCAAGGGAGGGACCCGCCGTCGTTTCCGCTTGCTCCCCGGGGAGGATCCCGCATACTCCCCTACCATGACCACGAGCCGCAAGCCGCTCCCCCTGCTCCTTCCGTTCCTCCTCCTGCTTCCCCTGGCGGCCTGCGAGCTGCCCCGCGGCAGCCGGCCGGACCTCGACGAGATGGTCCGCAGCCGTCCTCTCGCCGTGCCCGGCGCCCCCGTGCTGTGGGAGATCGTCAGGCTCGAGCTCACGAAGGCCGGACTCCGGATGGACGAGGAGAAGACGATCGAGGAGGAGGGGGTCTTCGAGACGCGGTGGGTGGAGGATCTCGCTCCCTACCGCTTCCGCGGCATCCGGAGCAAGGTGGTGGGCCGGATCGTTCCCGAGGAGGACGCCCCGGGGCGCTACCGGGTCTACCTCTCCACCTGGGTGCAGCGGAACGCCGATCTCGAGGAGCCCCTGGACAGCCGGCGCGCCATCTGGCAGGACGTGGAGCGCGACGAGCCCCGGAGCCGCCGGCTCCTCTACCTCATCGAGCGCCACTTCCGGTCGGGCGCCGGCGCGGGGGGGTCACAGGCCGCTCAGGACGAAGTCCCACCGTTCCTCCAGGTCCCGCC
>JAOZQC010000311.1 GCA_029932425.1 Planctomycetota bacterium
ACGAGGAGGGAGAGCAGGAGGAGGAGGAGGAGGGGGCGGCGCATCACCCGGCTATGATAGCACGCCGGGGAGGGCCATTTTCGTTGGGGTGCGCCGGCGGGCCTGCTACCGTCCCGCACCGTTCGAGAGGAGGCGCCACCCGGTGGAGACGGCGGACGCGATGGCGAAGCTCAGGGCGCTGCGGGCCGACCTGGGGCGGCTCTCCGGGGTCGCCGTGGCCTTCTCCGGGGGAGTGGACAGCTCCTTCCTCGCCGCCGTGGCCCGCGAGGTCCTGGGCGAGAGGGCGGTGGCCGTCACCGGGCGCTCGCCGAGCCTGGATCCCGAGGAGCTGCGGTCCGCCGTCCGGGTGGCCCGGACCATCGGCATCCGCCACGAGGTGATCGACACCCGCGAGCTCGCGAACCCGGCCTACGTGGCGAACGCACCGGACCGGTGCTACCACTGCAAGGCGGAGCTGTTCGACCGGATGGCCGCGTTCTGCCGCCGCCACGGCCTGGAGGCGGTGGTGGAGGGCACGAACGCGGACGACCCGGCCGACCACCGGCCGGGGAGCCGCGCGGCGGGGGAGCGGGGGGTGCTCTCCCCCCACCGGGACGCGGGGCTCGGGAAGGAGGAGATCCGGCGGCTCTCCCGGGAGGTGTACGATCTCCCCACCTGGGACAAGCCGGAACTCGCCTGCCTCTCGAGCCGCCTCCCCTACGGCACGAGGATCACGCCGGAACGCCTGCGGAAGGTGTCCCGGGCGGAGGAGGGGCTCCGGACCCTGGGTTTCCGGGTGGTGCGGGTCCGGGACCACGGGGAGGTGGCGCGGATCGAGACGTCTCCCGCGGAGATCCCGCTCGCCCTCGAGGCCGGGCGCCGGGGGGAGATCGTCCGGGTGGTCCGGGAGGCGGGATTCCGCTACGTGGCTCTCGACCTCGCCGGCTACCGTCGGGGGAGCCTGAACGAGGGCCTCCGGAGCGGGGAGCCGGGCGCCGCACGGTCACGGGGAGGTGAAGAGAGATGAAGGGCCGGGGCATCGTCGTCGTCTTGCTCGTCCTGATCTTCCTGGCGCTCGTGGCCAACCTCGCGGTCTCCGCGATCCTCGGGCGGTCGCCGATCACCGAGGACATGGTGAAGGCGATCGCGTTCTGGGCGCTCGTGGTCGCCGATTTCGCCCTCTCCGGCGCGGGGATCTACTTCACCACCCGCTCCTACCAGAAGTTCGAGAAGTCCTCGGTGGAGTGGGGCCGGCGGGGCTTCCTGGCCCACGCGGTGGTAACCGCCGTGTTCGCTCTCGCCCCCTGGATGTTCTTCAAGGTGCCGGAGGAGATCACCCGGGCCGATGCGATGTTCAACATGTCGCTGGTCCTGCTCCTCTTCGGCCTGGCGAACGGCACCTTCCTCTTCTCCTTCTACCGCGACTACATCCGGACCACGGGAAGCCGCTCGGGCGCCGCCCGCTCCCGCCGCTGAAGGAACCCTGCGGGGGCGGGAGCGATGGGCGACCTTCCCCCTCCCTCGCCCCGTTCCCGCGCTACCTCTGGAAGAGGGGCAGGAGGCCCATGGGAACCTGCAGCACCAGGGTGTTGAACGCGGTGGCGTAGACCTCCTGGAACTCCGGTCCGCTGGCCCCGCGATGGGTCCAGTTGCCGGCGGGACCCTGGCTGTCCACCAGGAGATCGCGCATGGCCGGCCACCAGCGCTTCCAGTACTTCCGGCCCCAGGGGGCGGCACCCGCCTGCCACAGGACCTGGGCGGCGTAGAAGTTGCCGTAGTAGAACCAGGGCTCCCGTCCCCGCAGGACCCGGTCGAACTGCGCCGCCATGTACTCGAGCCCGGCGGTGATGCGTTCCTTCTCGTCGTACCGGCCCAGGCCGAAGAGCGTGGCGAGCGCGGCGGCGGTGAGGGCGTAGGAGGTCCGCTTCTCGGTGAGACTGTACCGGAAGCCGCCGGTCTTCGTGTCCTGGGACTTCTCGAGGTACCGGTAGGCCTTTTCGATCGTCACGGGATTCACCCGGATCCCGGCGTCGCGAGCCATGCGCAGGGCCTGGATCTGGCACACGGTCACCGAACCCTCGTGACCGAGATCCGGACGGGGGTCGTAGTACCAGCCTCCGGTGTCCCGGCTCTGGACGTTCTCGATGAGCCGCACCGCGAGCCGGAGCTTCGAGCGGATCTCCTCCCGCCGGTCCCTTTCCTCCGACATGCCCAGGGCCAGGGCCAGGACCAGGGTCGCATACCCGTGGGCATGCATCTTGGAGAGCTTGTCCCGCTTGCGGTGGATGAATCCCACGGGAGTGTCGGGGGTGGCGGCTCCGGGGGTGGTGACCATCCGCAGGAGCAGCTTCAGCCCCTTGCGGACCGCCGCCCGGTATCTCCCCCGGGATTCGGTGTTCCCGTTCGCCATGAAGGAGAGGAGGGTCAGGCTCGTGATCGCCAGGGAGCCGTTGGGATCGTCGCTCCACGAGCCGTCGGGATGCTGCCTCTTCGCCAGCCACGCGAGCCCCCGCTGCACGGCCTTCACCTGCGCGTCGGTGACGTCCGGGGAGGGGCGGGGGAACCGCGGGGTCGCGGTGGTCGGGTTGTTCTCCTCCGAGCCCCGGGCCCGCGGGAGGGAGGAGAGGGCTCCGGCGAGAATCACGGTGGCGAGGATGAGGACGGGACCGCGCATCGAGCCCAGTCTACCACAGCGGGGGGGCGTCCCCGCGGCGCGGTGCCGGTTCGCGACGAGCTCCCTGCGGGTGCCGGAAGGGGAGGGCGGGCCGGGGACGAAGACGGAAAGAGCCGCGCCCGTCGGCGATGTTTCACCGACCTTCCAGGTCCGCGATCTTCTTCAGGTACTCCTCGATGAGCTTGCGCCAGCGGGCGGGAATCCGGTCGTCCTCGCCGTTCAGCAGCGCCTGGCGGACCTTGTCGGGGAGCGTGGCGAGCCAGTCGTCCTTCTTCGGGTTCCGGGGAGCGTCCTTGGCCGAGGCCGGGGGGGGCTTGGTCTTTCCCGTCACCTTCCGCTTGTCCCGGCGCCCGCTCGCGGGCTCCTTCGCGGAGTTCCCCGGGTCGCGGTCCGTGAGCTTCCCCCCCGTCTTCTTCTTCCCGTTGTCCTTCCCCGACTTCTTCTTCTCGGACTCCTGGCCCTGGCCCGAGCCCCGGGAGGTGGGCGCGTTCTCGATGATCTCCGTGATCTTCTCGACGATGGACGAACCCTTCTCGCGGCTCTCGCGAAGCAGCTTGCCGAGCTCCTCCGCGCTCCTCTCCCCGGATTTCCCCGCGGCCTTCGCATGCTCCGCGGCCGTGGCCTTCACCAGGAGGGACTCCGTCTCCCGCAGCATGCGGCTCACCTCCCGGATCGCCTTCTTCAGGTCGTAGGGCTTCCCCTCGGCCCCGGGCTCCTGGGCCCGCGCGGCGGTGGCCAGGCCCAGGAGCGAGGCGAGGAAGGCGGCGGTGATGGTCTTGCCGGTCATGATGAAACCTCCATCGGTCAGCGGACCCCGAGGGCCTCCACCAACCGGTTCCAGATGTCCTTGACCACTCCCTGGCGATGCGCCAGTCCTTCGAGGTACTCCCGCTGGAACTCGTCGAGTCCGCCGAGATCCGGGTTCCGCTCCAGGAAGCGATCCAGCGCCGCGTTCAGGTCCTCCTGGAGCGTCCGCAGCATGAGCAGCTCGTAGATGGGCGGGACGAGGCGCGGCTTCGACTGCCCGCCCTGCTTCTGCGGCTGCCGGTTCCGTCTCTTCCACTCCTCGCGGAAGACGTGTTCGAGCTTCCGGAGGCGCTGTTTCACGTCCTCCTGCATCTCCTGGACGAGGAAGCCCGTCTCCAGGCGGCGCAGCCGGTGGGCGATGCTCCGCATGTCCTCGGCCACCGACTTCAGCACGAAGGAGAAGACCCGGGAACCCTCCTTCTCGATCTTCTGCTCCATGAACTCCGTCTGCCCGGCGAGGCCCCCCTGCTTCTCCGCCAGCGCGGGAAGCTCGAACCTCCGCTGCTTCCGGGAGAGCGTCCCGCCCGCCGCCTGCCGGTCCACGTCGATGGCCCGGGTGGCGTCGTTGATCTCCCCCTGGGCCGCGATGAGCTTCTCGAGCTCCTCCGCGATCCGGAAGAGCAGCTCCTCCTGCTGCCAGTTCCGGTAGTTTCGCTTCTCCCGGTCGATCTCGTCCTCGGCCTGTTTCAGCCGCTCCTCCGCCTCCTTCTGCTTCCGCTCCGCCGCCTCCCCCTCCCCGTCCGTCAGGCTCCGGCGCGCGTCTCCCATGGCCCCCGCGGCGCGCTTCAGGGGCTCCTGCCCCGCCTTCTTCGGCAGCTCGCCGAGCTTCTCGGCCAGGGACATGGCCTTCTTCTCGAGCCGCCGCTCCTCGGCGGCGAGGTCCTCCAGGAGCTTGCGGCGGTGGGCCTCCGCGCCGGGGTCGGCCAGGTCCTTCCGGGCCCGGCGGAGCCGGTCGAGGGCCGACTTCCGCGCCCGCCGGGCGCCGCCGCGGTCTCCCTTCGCCATGCGGTCCGCGGCCTCGGACTGGTCGCCGGCGGCGCCGGCGAGGTGCTCCGCCGCGGACTTCAGGGGAGCCCCGCGGGCCGGGTCCTTCTCCCCGCTCCCCTGCCGGGCGAGATCCCGGGAGAGCTTCCGGGTCCGGTCGGCGAGGGACATCTGGCGTTTCTGCAGGAGCTCTCCCCTCCGGGCGGCGGTCTCCGCCAGGCTCTCCTTCTCCCGGAGGAGGGCGGCCCGGGCGTTCCGGAGGGCGTCCAGGGCCTTCTCCTGGGCGCTCTCCGCCCGGCCGGGCTCCCCCTTTCCGGCCCGGGCGGCGGCTTCCTCCATGCGGGCCGCGGCCTCGGCGTGGCTCCCGGCCGCGGGGGGGGGGTTGCGGACCGCGGTCT
>JAOZQC010000312.1 GCA_029932425.1 Planctomycetota bacterium
CCGGGGATCCGGGGGCCCTGGCCGCCGCCGTGGACCGGGTGATCGAGGATCCCTCCCTCGCCCGCCGCCTGGGCGCCGCGGGCCGCGCCCGGGCCGCGGCCCGCTACCCCCTCGATCGCATGGTGGCGGGCTGCCGGGAGAGCCTCGAAAAGGCCGTGGCCCGCCGCCGCTGAAACATCGCTGACAGGCACGGCTTTTTCATTTCTCCGCCGCGTCCCCACCGGTCTCCGCGGGGCCGGGCGCCGCGCTGCCCTGACCTGGATCCCGGGCGGCCGTGCTCCCGGAGGTGGCGCGGATGAGGAAAGACGTCTTCGACGTCCTCCCGGGGCTCTTCCCGTTCCTCTGCGGCGCCGGCCTGCTCCTCGTCTGGGGGCTCGGCGGGTTCCCGTGGCTCCTCCCGCACGGACGGGCGGTCGAGGCGTACGCGTGGCTGGGGATCGCGATCGTGATCTGCGGGCCCTGCCTCCGGATCGGGCTCTCGTCGGCGATCCGGCGGATCCGGAGGCGGGGGCGGCGCGAGCGGTGCGGGGATGAGGGGATGAGGGGAAGACGGGCGAAGGTCGGAAATCAGTCCCGCCTCCGGATGGTTCCTTCGTGGAGGGCCAGGCCGGCCAGGGCCAGGACGGAGCCCACCACGAAGGTGAGGGCGTAGCCGTCGCGGGGGGAGGCGCCGGAGGCGATGGCGAGGTCCGCCACCGGGCCGCCCACCAGGAGGGCGGCCATGCCCCACCCGAGGGACATGACCACGTTGTAGACGGCGAAGTGACGCCCCCGGGATCCCTCGGGGGTGTACTCGGCGGCCAGGGCGTAGCTCGCGGTGCGGAAGGCGGCGAGGAGAGCGCCGTAGAGACCGAGCGTCACCGCCGCGTAGAGGACGCTCCTCGTGGGCACGAAGGAGAGGGGGACCAGGGCGCAGAGGAGGAGCGCCCGGGGGAACGCCCACCTCGCGCCGACCCGGTCCACCCAGCGGCCCATGAGGGGAGCGGAGAGGCCGGCCACCACCCAGAAGGCGGTGCGGATCCAGGCCAGGTCGCGGTCCGTGGCCGCCGCCGCCCCGGGACGGCGGACGAAGTAGTTGTGGTTCTGCTGGAAGCACCAGAGCCCGATCACCGCCACCGCGAGACCGATCATGTACCGCTTGAACCGCGGATCGAGGCGGCCCCCGGTCTCCCGGACCGTCTCCGGCCCGGTGACGTGATCGAGGTGGTGCAGCGTGATCCGGATCAGCGGCACGCCGGCCAGGATGAACGCGGCGGCCAGGAACCACAGGCTCCCGTCGGTGAAGCCCCGGCCGTGCCGGTAGAGCCGCCCCGCCAGGAAGAGGCCGAGCCCCATCCCGATGAGCCCCGTGAGGTCGATCATCCCCAGGAAGCGCCCGCGGTTCTGCGTGGTGGTGACCTGGGCGATCGCCGCCCGGTACCCCACGTCGGTCATGGACCAGAAGAACTCGGTGGCGCCCAGGCAGGCGATCACGAGCCCGGCCGTGAGGTAGGGGGCGGAAGGCCCCGGGGCCAGCCGGTAGACCCCGTAGGTGGCCAGGTAGCCGAGTCCCGCGATGAGCTCCCCGGTCACCATGAGTCCCGCCCGGCGGTCGGTGCGGTCGGAGAATCGGCCCCACACCAGGAGCTGGCCCAGCATGCTCGTGGTGGCGTTCACGGCCCCGATGAGCGCCACGAAGGAGACGGGCAGGCCGTACACCTCCCGGAGGTAGACGAGGAGGAAGATGTAGAAGAAGCCCCGCCTTGTCATGGCCAGGAAGTTGTAGCCGGCGAGGCCGCCGTACTCCGCGAGGCGGCGGGAGGAGGTCATGGGTGCTCCGGCTCGAGCCGTGGCTCCCCCGGGGCCGGGTCCCCCGTTCCGCGGCGGCGCCCCCGCCTCACCGCCACTTGCGGAACTCCTCGTCGGAGATGCCCTCGTTCACCTTCAGGTTCCGGATGATGAGATCCTGGGGGGCGTCGAAGGGATTGATCCACTCCACCTTCGAGGGGAGGATGATCTTCTTCACGGTCCGGTACCGATACCGCGCCACCGTGCCCACCCCGTAGAAGTCGGAGTTGATCATGCCGATGACCCGGTACCGGCCTCGCTCTTCCCAGACGAAGGTGGTCATCGTCTCCTCCCGGCAGGGGCCCTCCTCCTCGTCCTCCCGGAAGAGGATCCGGACGATCTCCCGGGGGAGGCCCTGCCGGTCCCACACGAAGCGGATGGCGTCGAAGGGGGCGCGGGAGCCCTTCTTCTTCGTGAGGAGGGTCATGCCTCCCCGGTCGTCGCTCCACCGGGCGTCCATGCCCTCCGCGGCCTCGGAGAAGGGCCGGAGGAGGATCGGCCAGGTCACCACGTGGAAGAAGGCCTTGAGACCGGCGGCGTAGGCGCGCCGGAGCTTCCGGTCCTCGACCCCCTTCACCGTCCGGACATCCCGGGCGATCCGCTTGCCCGAGGCCGCGCGGTGGAGCCAGAGACAGGTGAGCGTTCCCTTCCGGGTGACCACCGGAAACTCGAGCCGGATGTCCTCGAGCCCGTGCTCGAGGGGACGGTACACCAGGCGGTCGGCGGCCTTGAGGGCGGCCAGCGCCTTCTTCGCGCTCTTCCGGTCCTTGCCCTTCGCCCCCGGCGCCGGGGCGGGCGGGAGCAGGAGCAGGAGGAGGATCGGCAGCGTCACGAAGCGTTTCACTCCTCGTCCCTCTCCAGGCGGAAATCGTGGATGTACTCGCTCCGGGCGCCCACCTCGAAGTCCCGGTCGTCCTCGATGAAACCCTCCGCGGAGACCTCCACGGTGGCGTCGCCCTCGGGAAGCCAGGGGAAACGGTACTCCCCCTTCTCGTCCGTGTAGATCGTGGCCGTGAGATCCTCGGCGTCATCCTCGGTGAGGACGTCGATCACCACCTCCGCCCCCGCGAGGGGACGCCCCGAGGCGTCCGTGACCTTCCCCCGGAGGAGCCGGCCGGGAGGCAGCCGCACCACGATCTCCCCCTCCTCCGAGGGGTCGTCGGGGATGACGATGGTCATGGCGTAGCCCGCCTTGCGCACCACCAGGGAGGAATGCTTGCCGTCCCAGTCGAACGCGTAGCGGAACGTACCGTCCCGGTCGGTGACCCCCACCCTCTTCGACTCGCCGGCCTGGAACTCCTCGTCCAGGTTCCCGGTGAACATCTCCGCCCCGGCCACGGGACGGCCGTTCCCGTCGAGGACCCTGACGGTCCGGACCACCGCCCTCTCCATCTCGAGCACGTGGGGCTCCCCTCCCGCGGGGGGAACGCGCACCTGCTCCTCGCCGGGCGGGAGGTAGCCCCCCTTCGACGCGTTCACGCCGTAGGACCCGGGCGGGAGACCCTCGAACACGGCCCGGCCGTCCTCCCCGGTGACGGCCGTGGCGTACCCCTCGTCCTCCTTCCGCAGCAGGGCCACGATGACGCCGGGAAGCGGCGGTCCCTCCGGGCGGTCCTCCACGTACTCCCGGACCACCACCGTGAGGGAGGCGCCCCGGGAGAGGGTCAGGGGCAGCTCCCTCTCCTCGCCCCGGGCGAGACGGACGGGCGTCTTCACCGCTCCCGGGTAGTCCGGGTGCCAGGCCTCGACCGCGGCCGGGCCCGCGGGGAGACCGGTGAAGGAGTAGGAACCGTTCTCCCCGGTGGTCGCCGTGAACACCTGGGCTCCCGCGCTCACCCGGACCACGGCCCCCGCGAGGGTGCGCCCGTCCTCCTCGGCGGCCACCCAGCCCCGGAGCCGGGCGCCGTCCCGGAGGACCAGGCGCACGGAGGCTCCCGGCCGGATCCTCACCGGGGCCGACGCCCGGGTCCCCTTCTCCGCCCGGATCCTCGCCTCCGGGAGGGGGATCCGCTCGAACCGGAAGGAACCGTCCGGTCCCGTGACGGTCTCCCCGAGCGTCGCGGGGCCCGGGGGAGGGGGCCGTCCCGCGGAGAGGGGGTGCAGCCCGGAACGCTCGTCGGGGTAGTACTGGAAGAGATCGGAGATGAAGAGGAGGCGGTCCGCCTCCTTCTCCGGGAGGGGGGGCGGCTTCGCGGCCGGCGGCGGCCCCAGGAGCCGGACCCGGGCCCCGGGCACGGGCTCGCCCTCGAGGTCCACCACGAAGCCGCCGGCGGCCGCCCCCCCGGAGCCGTCCGGCGGCTCGGGAAGGCGGCGGGCGGTGGTGCCGGCCGCCGCCGGTGCGCCCTCGTCGGGCCGGGCGGGACCCGGGGCGGAGGGGCCCGCGGGGGCCCCGGAGAGAAGGAGCCCCGCCGCCACCGCGACCAGGATCAGCAGGCCCAGGGGGATCAGGACGGCGTTGGAGTTCCTCATCGAACGCGTTTCCCTCTCCGGAACAGGACGAGCCGGACCCGGTGCACGTTCCCCGCGGAGACGGGGCCCACCCGGCGCACGGCCACCTGGTACCCCTCCGCCACCACCTCCACCTGGTACACGACGCCGGGCCGGGCGGCGAACCGCCAGGTCCCCGCCGGCGAGTGCACCTCCGCCCGGTCCCGCACGTCGCTGGCGTCGATCACGGGGTTCACCCCCCCCGCGGGGATCACCGCCGCCCGGAACTGCGGCACGGGCTTCAGGGTGGCGCCGTCCACCACGGTGATCTCCACCGCGGCCTCCCTCTCCAGCACGAACCGCAGGTCGTCCCGGCCCGCCTTCACCCGGGACGCCTGGGCGGCCACCGTGCGGTATCCCGGGGCCTCCGCCGCCACCGTGAACTCGCCCTCCGGGGGGACGCCGCGGATGGCGAAGCGGCCCTGCCCGTCCGTGAGGGCGAAGCCGCCCGCCTGGGAGACCGCCACCCTTCCCGGGAGCACGTACCGGCGGAAGGCGGGGTTCCGGTAGGCGAAGACCCGGGC
>JAOZQC010000313.1 GCA_029932425.1 Planctomycetota bacterium
CCGGGCGGTGCGGGAGGCGAGGACCCTGGAAGACCTGCACGCGGCGCTGGACCCGGTTCTCGACAAGGACGCCACCCCCGACCTCGTTCCCCGGGGCGCCATGGTCCTTCAGCCGAGCGAGGAGCGCCGCCGCTCGGGCTCGCACTACACGCCGCGGGAGCTGACCGAGCCGATCGTGCGCACCGCGCTCGAGCCGATCCTGGCGCGCCTTCGCGGCGCGGACGGGCGGCCCCCGCGGCCCGAGAGGATCCTCGAACTCAAGGTCTGCGGCCCGGCCACGGGCTCGGGGGCGTTCCTCGTCGAGGCCTGCCGGCATCTCGCCGACGCGCTGGTGGAGTCCTGGCGCACCTGGGGCGGACTTCCCGGGATTCCCCCCGACGAGGACGAGGTCGTCCACGCGCGCAGGCTCGTCGCCCGGCGCTGCCTGTACGGCGTGGACCGCAACCCGGTGGCCGTGGACCTCGCGAAGATGTCGCTCTGGCTCCTGACCCTGGCGAAGGACCACCCCCTCACCTTCGTGGACCATGCCCTCCGCCACGGCGACTCCCTCGTGGGGCTCACCCGCCGGCAGCTCGAGGCGTTCCACTGGAATCCCCACGCGCGCGGATTCGAGGAGGGATTCGAAGTGCTGCAGGTTCGCGGGCACATGAAGAAGGCGACCGAGCTGCGCCGCCGCATCCGTGAAGCGGATGAAGGCGTCTCCGACCGGGAACGGCGGGGGTGGTGGGAGGAGGCGCAGTCCGAACTCGACGAGGTGCGGCTCCTGGGAGACCTCGCCGTGGCGGCGTTCTTCGCGGGGAAGAAGGCCCGGGAGCGGGAGGCGAAGCGGATCGAGTTCGCGGACGCGATCCTCGAGGGACGCGCGGAGGAGTACCGGGAGGGGCTCGCTGTGCGGCGGCGCGCCGATCCCCCGCTCGTCCCCTTCCACTGGGAGATCGAGTTTCCCGAGGTGTTCGAGCGCGAGAACCCGGGGTTCGACGCGATCGTGGGGAACCCGCCGTTCCTGAGGGGGAACCGCATCAGCACCATACTCGGGACGAGCTATCGGGATTGGCTCGCGGAGAATCACATACAGTCGAGTAGCAACGCGGACCTAGTCGGCCACCTCTTCCGCCGCGCCTTCCATCTCGTCCGGGAGGGCGGGACCTTCGGGCTCATCGCCACGAACACGATCGCCCAGGGCGACACCCGCGCGAGCGGGCTGCGCTGGATCTGCACCCACGGCGGCGAGATCTATGCGGTGCGGCGGCGCGTCAAGTGGCCCGGTTCGGCGGCCGTGGTCGTGAGCGTCGTCCACGCAATGAAGGGACGCTTCGAGGGCGAGAGGCGCCTCGACGGGCGGGAGGTGGAGCGGATCACGGCGTTCCTGTTCCACCGCGGCGGCCACGACGACCCCGCGCGGCTTCGGGCGAACGCGGGGAGAAGCTTCCAGGGCAGCATCGTCCTCGGCATGGGCTTCACCTTCGACGACACCGACAGGAAGGGCGTGGCGACCCCGATCGCCGAGATGGAGCGCCTCCTCGCCGGGCACCCGGAGTACGGGGAGGTGATCCTCCCCTACATCGGCGGCGTGGAGGTGAACACGAGCCCCACCCACGCGCACCACCGCTACGTGATCCACTTCGGCGAGCGGAGCGAGGAGGAGTGCCGGCGGCGGTGGCCGGAGCTCCTGGCGATCGTGAAGGAGAAGGTGAAGCCGGAGCGAGCCGAGCTCACCAAGAACACGATTGGACGAAAGCGGGCCAGGTTCTGGTGGCAGTACGGGTCGCTGGCGAAGCAACTCTACGCGGCCATCGCGGGGCTGGAGCGGGTGCTGGTGACCTGCCGACACCAGCCGCAATGGAGCGCTGCGTTCCTGCCTGCTACTTCGGTGTTTGCTGAATCGCTCGTCGTCTTCCCCTTCGACACCCACGCCGCCTTCTGCGCTCTCCAGGCCCGCCCCCACGAGGTCTGGGCGCGGTTCTTCGGCTCGTCCCTGGAGGATCGACTCCGCTACACCCCCTCCGACTGCTTCGAGACCTTCCCCTTCCCCGAGGGCTTCGAGAACAGCCCCGCTCTCGAGGCCGCGGGCAAGGCCTACTACGAGTTCCGCGCCGCCCTCATGATCCAAGACCAGGAGGGCCTGACGAAGACCTACAACCGCTTCCACGATCCCGAGGAGCGGGATCCCGGCATCCTGAAGCTCCGGGACCTCCACGCCGCCCTGGATCGCGCCGTGCTCGAGGCCTACGGATGGAGCGACATCCGGGCGGACTGCGAGTTCCTCCTCGACTACGAGATCGACGAGGAGACCTGGAGCCCGCGGCGGCGGAAGCCCTGGCGTTACCGCTGGCCCGACGAGGTCCAGGCGGAGGTCCTCGCGCGCCTCCTCGAGCTCAACGCCGCGCGCGCCCGGGAGGAGGCCCGGTCCGGGGCCGCCGCGGCGCGGAAACGCCGGGGCGCAGGGTCGAAGCGGCGCCGCACCCCCGCGCTGCGCGAAGGCCCCGACCTGTTCGGCTCTCCGGGGAAGGGGCGTGACGCTTGACCCGGCCGGCGGACCACTGTTACAATTCCTCGGCAGTTATCAGGAAAGGCCGAGCTATTGTGAGCGCCCTCAGCCCCCGTGAACGTGCCGTGGCCGCGCTGAGGAAGGCGGGCATCGCCCGCTCCAGGGACCTGGAGCGGGCCGGCCTCTCCCGGACGCAGATCCGGCGCCTGCGGGACCAGGGGGTGATCAAGCGGGTCGGGCGCGGCCTGTACCGGCTTCCCGGGGCCCCGCTCACCGAGCGAGAGGATCTCGCGGAGGCGGCGCGGATCGTGCCGGGGGGGATCGTCTGCCTGCTCTCGGCTCTCCGGTTCCACGGCCTGACGACCCAGAACCCCTTCGAGGTCTGGCTGGCGATCGACCGCAAGGCATGGCGCCCCCGCGCGGAGCATCCGCCGCTCCGGCTTGTCTTCCTCTCGGGGCCGTCCCTCCGCGAGGGGGTGGAGGAGCACGACGTGGGCGGGGTGGAGGTGCGCGTCTTCAGCGCGGCGAAGACCGTGGCCGACTGCTTCAAGTTCCGCAACAAGATCGGCACCGACGTGGCGATCGAGGCGCTGCGCGAGTACCGGCGCGCCCGCCCGAAAGGCCTCGAGGCGATCTGGCGCTACGCGCAGGTGAACCGGGTGACCGGGGTGATCCAACCTTACCTGGCGGCCCTGGGATGAGCGCGCGGCGGAGGAGGAAGAACCCGGCCGCTTCCGTGCGCGCGCGCCTTCGCGAGCTGGCGCGTCGCCGGGGCCTCGAGTTCCAGCTCGTTCTCTCGGAGTTCGCCGTGGAACGGCTTCTCTACCGGCTCGGCGTCTCGCGGTACGCGGAGCGGTTCGTGCTCAAGGGCGCCACCCTCCTGAAGCTGTGGTACGAGGAGCCCAGGCGCGCGACCTGGGATCTCGATCTCCTCGGCCGTGGCGCGAGCGAGGTTCACCAGGTCGTGGCGGTGGTGCGTGACCTGTGCGAGGCCCGCTTCGAGGACGGGATCGAGTTCGACGGGGACTCGGTGGCGGGCGAGGAGATCCGCGCGGGGGACGGGTACGCGGGCGTCCGGGTGCGCCTCGAGGCCCGCCTCGATGAGGCGCGCATCCCCCTGCGGGTGGACGTGGGCTTCGGCGATGCGGTGGTGCCCGCCCCCCGGCGCGCGGAGTACCCGACGCTCCTCGACCACGCCGCCCCCCGCATCCTCGTCTACCCGCGCGAGGCGGTGGTGGCCGAGAAGCTCGAGGCGATGATCTCCCTGGGGATCACCAACAGCCGCATGAAGGATTTCTACGATGTGCACCGGCTCGGGGAGTGCTCGGCGTTCGAAGGCCCGTCGCTCGTTCGAGCCGTCCGCTCCACCTTCGAGCGGCGCGGAACCCCGCTGCCGGAGGGCGAGCCTCTGGTCCTGGGGCCGGGGTTCCTGACCGCCCCCGAGCGCCGGACGCAGTGGCGCGCCTTCCTCTGGCGGGGCCGACTCGAGGCGCCGGGGGACGCCGGCGACCTGGCGGCGGGGCTGCGGCGGTTCCTGCTCCCCGTGCTCGCCGCCGCCGCGAGGGGCGATCCGTTCGCGGCCCGCTGGCCGCCGGGAGGTCCCTGGAAATGGGAACCGGGACCCGGGGAGGTTTCCCGATGACGGCACCTGCAAGACCCCGCAGCGCGCTCGAGGTCCGGGCGCGGCTGGGGGAGGCGTTGCGGCTCGACCTGGTGGGTCCGGGGGCGGACCGGCCGTACGCGGAAGAGCGGCTTCCCGGCTGGGTACGGCCGTCGAACTGGTACCTGACCGGCTTCCTGATCTCCTCGGGATCCCCGCCCGAGCACAGCGCGGATGCCGACGAGGACGATGATCTCGCCCTGGTGCCGGATTCGGCGGGGCTGGCCGAGGAATCCGCCGAGGAGCGAAGGGCCGCCAAGAAGGGGTACTTCCCCTCCTCGATGGGGCTCAGCTTCCTCGTGCCGGCGGAGGCGCGCACGCTCGCGGTGACGGTGCGCTGGGGCGACTACGCTCCGGCGGAGATCGAGGGGCGCGACGGGAAGCCGCTCTCCGTGTGGCGGCGCACGCCGCGTGAGGAGACGCTGAAGGTGCCACTCACCGGGGCGGCGGCGCCCGCGGCCCGGGACGTGCCGGCATCCGGCGGTCTCCAGGTCCACACCGTGGAGAGACGGATCGTCGCGGCGGAACTGGAGGAGCGCATTCCTCCGGGCACGCGGTCGGTCTCCGTCTTTCTCGTGAATCACCGGCCGCCGAACCGGGAGAACCGCGACCTCAGCTACGCCTTCCAGGCCGAGCTGGAGGTAAGGTGCGACCGGCCCTTCGCCCCTCGT
>JAOZQC010000314.1 GCA_029932425.1 Planctomycetota bacterium
TGGGCGAAGGCGGCGGCCCTCGAGGCCGCGGCGGCGAAGGTGGCGGCCGAGCGGCGGGCCCGGAAGGCGGAGGAGGACGCGCGCGCCCGGGCCGAGGCCGACCGCCGGGAACGCGATCGCCTGATCCGGGAGCGGGACGCCCTCCTCGATCTCCTCTTCCGCCGGCGCCTCCGGGAGGCGTCGTACTCCGTCTACGGGTACGGGTGGACCGCGCCCGTCCTCGCGGGGCCGGTGGTCCTCTGCCCGCCCGCGGCGGGCGGCCTGCTCCTTCCCCGGCTCCGGGGCCTCGGCGCGCTGCACTTCTCGTACTCCCGCGGCGGCCTGAGGATCCGCGGGCATATGAGGTGACGCCGTGGAGATCCGGTTCTGCGATCGCTGCGACTCCTCGATTCCGAAGACCGACCTGGACCGGGGGGCCGCCCGCCGGGTGGGGGGGCGCCTCCTCTGCGCCGCGTGCCGCCTGGCCGTGACCCGGATGCGCCTGGCCCGGTACCTCCTGGTCCCCGCGGCCCTGCTGGCGGCGGCCGCCCTCGGGGCCGCGGCGGCGGTGCTCCTCCTCGAACCCCGGCTCGAAGACCTGGAGGGGAGGGTGGCGCGTCTCTCCGCGGCCCGGGGCGTGGCTCCCGGAGTGGATCCCGCCCTGCTCCGGGAGATCGGCGCGCTCCGGGACCTCATCCGGGAGAACGTGGAGGCGGGCCGGCGGGAGCGGGAGGCGGCGCTCCGGGCGCAGGGGGAGCTGGCGGAGGGCTTCACCCGGGCCCTGGAGAGCATCACGCGGCAGGTGGGGGTGCTGGCGGAGGAGATCCGGGCGGTCAAGGCGCGGGTGAGGGAGGCGCCGCCGCCCGGGACGGGGGAGGAGGGAGGCGGGGAGGGTGAGCCCGCCCGGGCGGAGCCGGACGTGGAGGCCCTCCTCGAGCTGACCGAAGACGAGGACGCCGGGGCGCGCCTCTCCGCCCTCCTGGCCCTGGCCGAGTCCCGGGATCCCCGGGTGGGGGAGAGGATCCTCGAACTGCTGCAGGACACGGACCACGTGGTCCGGGCGGAAGCCGCGCGGATCCTCGGGAGGAGGGGCGAGGAGCGGGCGATCACGCCTCTCATCGAGCGGCTCGCGGACGAGGAGATCCTGGTGCGGGCGGCCGCCCGGACGGCGCTCCTCGCCCTCACGGGATCCGATCACGGCTTCGACGCCTCGGATCCCCCGGAGGTCCGGCGGAAGGCCGTGGAGGCGTTCCGGGCCTGGGACCGCGACCGGAGGAAGTAGCCCGCCCTCCTCGTCCGAAGGCGCCGCTCCCGTCGCCTCCGGCCCCGCCGCCTCCCGGCCGGATGAGGCCCGAGGGGTGGGGAGGCCCCCCCCGCCGGGGGCGGACTCCCGGGCGCTTCGATTGGGCTGGCCCGGCGGGGGGGGCCGGAGCTACACTCCGGATCGCCGCGCATGTCTCACACCCCGGGGCGCTCCCTCGAGGGACCGCCCCCTGTTCGATCCATCCTTTCTGCGGGGAGGCGCTGCATGAAGATTCACGAGTTCCAGGCCAAGGGCCTGCTCGCCCGGTACGGCGTGGCCGTTCCCAAGGGGGCGGCGGCCGCCACCGCGTCCGAGGCCCGCGAGATCGCCGGGACCCTCACTCCGCCCATCGCCGTGAAGTCCCAGATCCACGCGGGAGGCCGGGGCAAGGGGGTGCTGGACGTGGAGTACCGGGGAGAACCCCTCCACGGGGTGGTTCTCGCCGCCGGGGCGGACGAGGCGGCGGAGGTGGCCTCGCTCATGCTGGGACACACCCTGGTCACGAAGCAGACCGGTCCCGAGGGCCGGAAGGTGGGCCGGGTGCTCCTGGAGCAGGGCACGAAGATCGAGAGGGAGCTCTACCTGGGCGTGGTGATCGACCGGGCCCTCGGCCGTCCCGTGATGATGGGTTGCGCCGAGGGAGGGATGTCCATCGAGGAGATCGCCGCGGAACGGCCGGAGGCGATCGTGCGGGAGCCGATGCGGCCGCGGGCGGGCCTCCAGGCGTTCCAGGCGAGGAAGATGGCGGTCCGGCTCGGGCTCACCGGGACCCTGCTGCGGCCGGCGGCGAAGCTCATCGGCGCCCTCGCCAAGGCCTTCGTGGACCTCGACTGCTCCCTCGCGGAGATCAATCCCCTCGTGGTCACCGGGGACGGCGGGGTGATGGCTCTCGACGCCAAGATGAACTTCGACGACAACGCCCTCTTCCGGCACCCCGACGTGAAGGAGCTCCGGGACCTCTCGGAGGAGGATCCCATCGAGGCCCGCGCCAAGGAGGCGGATCTCTCCTACGTGACCATGGACGGGACGATCGGGTGCATGGTGAACGGCGCCGGTCTCGCCATGGCCACCATGGACATCATCAGCTACGCCTCGGGAGGGAAGGGGGCCCCCGCCAACTTCCTCGACGTGGGGGGGGCCGCCACCGCGGACCGGGTGACGGAGGCCATGAGGATCATCCTGGAGGACCCCAAGGTGAAGACGATCCTCGTGAACATCTTCGGCGGCATCGTGCTCTGCGACGTCATCGCCGAGGGGATCGTCACCGCCACGAGGGAGATCGGGCTCACGGTGCCTCTCGTGGTGCGGCTCGAGGGCACGAACGTGGAGCGGGGCCGGGCCATCCTGGCGGACTCCGGCCTGAACATCATCACCGCGGATTCGATGCTGGACGCGGCTCGCAAGGCGGTCCGGGCCGCGGGCGTGGAGGTGGAGGCATGAGCATCCTCGTCGACGGGAACACGCGGGTCGTGGTGCAGGGCATCACCGGCGGCGCGGGCATGCTGCACACCCGCCACATGATCGAGTACGGGACCCGGGTGGTGGCCGGGGTCACACCCGGGAAGGGCGGTACCGAGGTCCTGGGCGTCCCCGTGTACGACACCGTGGAGGACGCGGTGGAGAAGACGGGGGCGAACTGCGCCCTCATCTTCGTGCCCGCCCCCTTCTGCCGCGACGCCATCCTGGAGGCGGCCCACTCCGGCGTGAAGCTCGTGGTCACGATCACGGAGGGGATTCCCACCCTGGACGTGGCGGACGTGATGCCCGACCTGAAGGTCCGGGGCGTGCGCATGATCGGGCCCAACTGCCCCGGCATCATCACCCCCGAGGAGGCGAAGGTGGGAATCATGCCCGGCTACATCCACCGGCCCGGGAAGATCGGCATCATCTCGCGCTCCGGAACCCTCACCTACGAGGCGGTGTGGCAGGTCTGCCGGAACGGGGGCGGCCAGTCCACGTGCCTGGGCCTCGGGGGGGACCCCATCGTGGGCACCAGCTTCGTCGACGCTCTCGCCCTCTTCGAGGAGGACCCGGACACCGAGGGCGTGATCATGATCGGGGAGATCGGCGGCACCGCGGAGGAGACGGCGGCGGAGTTCATCCGCGAGAACATGTCGAAGCCGGTGGCGGCGTTCATCGCGGGTCGGACGGCGCCCCCGGGCAAGCGGATGGGCCACGCGGGGGCGATCATCGCCGGAGGCAAGGGCACGGCGGCGGAGAAGATCGCCGCCCTCCGCGACGCGGGGGTGGCCGTGGCGGAGAGCCCGGCGGACATCGGCGCCACCATGATGAGGGCCCTGGGCTGAGCGGAGGGATCAGGTGCCCGCGCCCGCGGCGCGGGCGGAGCCCATGACTTCGAGCAGGCGGGAGAGGACCCGGCGGGGCTCGAGGCGGCGCATGCAGGCCCGGGGCTCCTCCCGGAGGCGGCAGCACCGCTTCCGGCACGGCGCGCAGGGAAGACCGTCCCAGGCCGTGACCGCGCGGTCCGGCCGCCCGTAGGGACCCGTCCGGCGGGGGTCCTGGGGGCCCTCGAGCACGATCACGGGCAGGCCCACCGCCGTGGCGAGGTGGGCGGGGGCGGAGTCGCAGGCGAGGAGGACCGACCCCTCCCGCTCCGAGAGTGCGGCCAGGTGCGCGAGCAGGCCGCGGAGGTCCGTGGTCCCCGGCCGGCCCTCCACGCCCGCGCGGGAGGCGATCCGGCGCGCCCGGTCCGCGTGCCGGGGACCGGAGAGCACGAGGACGGAGACGCCGCGCTCCCGGAGGGCCCGGGCCACCGCCTCGTAGCCCTCATCCGTCCATTCCCGGACGTCGTCCTCTCCGCCCACGGAGAGGGCCGCCACGGGGCCGGGCAGCCCCGCCAGATCCCGGCGGGCGCTCTCCCTCTCGCGGGGGGTGGGGGCCAGTCCGAACACGGGTCGCGGGTCGGGGTCCCCCAGGAGGCGGCAGAGGGCGAGCGTGCGGTCCACGGAGTGGGGTCCCCGGGCGGGGGCGGCGCGGCGGTTTGCGGCCAGGACGGAGAGAGGCTCCCGGGTGTCTCCCGTGGAGAGCCCCGGAGGCGGTGAGCACCAGGGCGGACTTCAGGTTCCCCTGGAGGTCGATCGCCAGGTCGAAGCGAAGGCGGCGGAGGGAGAGGAGGAAGGCGGCGAGGCGGTGGGGGGGGCCGTGCCGGGGGAAGAGGAGAACGCCGTCCACCGAGGGGTGCCGGGCGAGGAGCGGGGCGGGGCCCGGCTGCACCGCCCACAGGATCTCGGCCCGGGGATGGAGGCGTCTCAGGCTCCGGGCCAGCGGGAGTCCGTGCACCACGTCCCCCACCGCGGAGAGCCGGACGATGAGGATGCGGCGGATCACGCGGCGAGGATAGCCGCTCCCCGGCCCGCGGGCCAGCGCGCCCGCGGGGTCCGCGGTGGGCCCCGCGCGGGGAGCGGCCCTTCCCCGGGTCTCCGTACCTCCGACCCTTCGGATCTTTTCGCGGCTTGCGGATGGGGCGGGAGCCGGCGCCGGCGGCGCCCGCCGCGGAGCGGCGAGGAGGGG
>JAOZQC010000010.1 GCA_029932425.1 Planctomycetota bacterium
GAATGGGCCGGTTCCGGGTCCGCGGGAGGCTCCCATGAGTTCCGTTCGGGTCGTCGCGATCGTGGTGGTGGTGCTCGCCGTGGGGGCGGCGTTGTTCCTCGCGTTCCGGGGGCCGGAGGGAGAGGGAGCGCCCGGCCCCGGCGTCGAGTCGGCCGCCGGTCCCGAGCACCCGGCGGCGGGAACCGCCGCCCGGCTTCCCCGCGCTCCGGTCCCCGCGCGGGGCTCGAAGGTGGGACCGCGCGTGGTGGCGGGGCTCGTGGTGGACGCCTCCGGGACCTGCCTCTCCGGGGTGGAGCTCGCCCTCGCGTGGGACGGGGACGAGGCGGAAGCCGCCGCGCCGTTCCCGGCCGGGGCGGACACGAACCCCCTGCGCCTCCTGGAGCTGGCCCGCCGCGCCCGGGAACGCTGGCGCGTCGAGGCCCGGACCGGGGCGGACGGCCGCTTCCTCCTGAAGGGGAAGGGGAAGGGGCCGTACCGGCTCACCGCCCGGAAGGAGGGGTACGGAACGGAGGTGATCCGGGGGATCTCCGACCGGGGCGGCGAGGAAATGCTCCTCGTGCTCCGGGAGGCGGCCGCCGTGGAGGGGATCGTGGTTTCCGCCGGGGACGGCCTCCCCGTGGGGGGAGCCCGCGTTTCCGAGGGCCCGGAACGGACCCTCACCGGGGCGGAGGGGCGGTTCTCCCTCGGGAACCTCCGCCCCGGGAAGCTGGAGATCGAGGTCCGCGCCCCCGCCTTCCGGCCGGCCACGCTCCTGGCGCGGACCGAGGCCGGCCGGACCACCGGCGGCCACCGCGTGGAGCTCGAGCCCGGCCCCGGCATCACGGGCCGGGTGAAGGGGCCGGACGGGAAGCCCGTGGGCGGGGCCGCGGTGATGCTGGTGGGGGGGGTGGCGGTGAGCGCGCGGGTGCAGACGGACGCCCGGGGCCGGTTCGCCTTCGATCCCCCGGCCCCGGGCCCGGTGACCCTGGTGGCCACCCATCCCGGGCACGGCCCCGCCCGGCTCGGCGGCCTGCGGTATCGGGCCGGGAGCCGGCTCGCGGGCGTGGTCCTCACGCTCACCGACCAGGGCGTCATCGAGGGCGAGGTGCGCGAGGCGTCCGGGGCGCCGGTGGCGGGCGTCACGGTGAAGGCCGCCGAGGAGAAGGCGAGCCTGGGGATGCAGCCCCTGGAAGAGAGCGGGACCACCGACGAGGCGGGGCGCTACCGGATCACGGGGCTCGGCACCGGGCTCTACGACCTCTCGGCGCGAAGCCCGGATCATCGCCCGGTCCGGGTCGCCGGCGTGGCCGTCACGGCCGGGCGGACCACGCGCCGGGACCTCGTTCTCGAGCCCGGCCTCTCGATCACGGGGACGATCCGCGATCGGCGGGGCGCGCCGGTGGCCGGGGCCCGGGTCACGGCCGCTCCCACGGGCGGCGTGCCGGGCATGCGGGCCCTCCTCGGTGTCGTGACGGTGGAGAGCGGGGCAGACGGCCGCTACCGGCTGGGCGGACTGCCGGAGGGGAACCTGGATCTCACGGTGCGGAAGGAGGGCCTGGCGGGGGCGACCCGGAAGGACGTCGCCCCGGGGAGCGAGGGCGTGGACTTCGTGCTGGAGGACCTCGGCTCCGTGTCGGGGGTGGTGCTGCTCGAGGAGTCGCGGAAGCCGCTCCCGGGGGTCACGGTGGAGGTGACCCGGGCCCGCTTTCCCCAGAACCCCGCCCTCCCCGGGTTCCAGCCCGTGGGGGAGGCGGAGACGGACGAGTCCGGCCGGTTCCGGGTGGAGGGGCTGGAGCCCGGCACCTACACCCTCGCCGTCTACCCCGAGGACCGTGCTCCGGGAAGGGTGACCGGGGTCACGGTGAAGGGGGGCGAGGACGCCGCGGGCCACGAGATCCTCGTGGGAAGGGGAGCGAGCATCGCGGGGATCGTGGTGGCCGCCGGCGGGGGAGGGCCCGTGGCGGGGGCCGAGGTCTCCGCCGACCTCTCCGGCGAGTTCCTGCTGGCCCTGGTGGGGATCGGAAGACGGCGCACCGCGGTGACGGGGGAGGACGGGCGGTTCCTCCTCGCGGGCCTTCCCGGCGGGCCCGCCACCCTCAAGGTGACCCATCCCGGGTACGCGGAGCGTCAGGTGGCGGGGGTCAAGCCGGGAGGCGGCGACGTGGTGGTGGAGCTCCTGGCGGGGGGGACGGTGATGGTCCGGGTGCTCGGCCGGGGAGGGACCCCGGAGGCGGGCTCCCTGGTCCTCCTCCAGCGCCAGCTCCCCTACACGCAGCTCATGGGCACCACGGGCGGGGACGGGGTCGCCCGGTTCGAGCGCGTGCCGCCCGGAACCTGGATGGCCATGCGGATGGACATGAACTCGATCCGGCGGCGCGGGCCCGCCGGCCTCGACCTGAACCTGAAGACGGTGCAGGTCGCCGACGGGGAGACCGTGGAGGTGGTCCTCGCCCCGAAGCCGGGATCCGTGGTGCGCGGGCGGGTCCTCCGGGACGGGAAAGCCGTGAGCGGAGTCATGGTCTTCCTCCTGGGGACGGAGGCCGGGGCGGGGGCGATCGAGAACATGAAGTTCGGGGTGACGGACGGCGAGGGGAGGTACGAGCTCACGGACGTGGCTCCCGGAAGGCACACCCTGGCGGTGAGCCGCCCGGGCGCGTTCACCCCCGGGTTCAGCGTCGAGGTGACCGTGGAGCCGGGCCGGGAGACCACCCGGGACATCGAGCTGCCCCGGACGGGGGCGGCGGGACGCGTGGTGGACGAGGCGGGAAAACCCGTGGCCGGGGCCCAGGTGTCGCTGGTCCCGTCGCGGCTGGCGGGGTTCCGGACGGGGGAGATGGGCGAGACCCTGAAGGCGTTCGGGAGCCTCACCACGGCGGACGAGGAGGGCCGGTTCCGCTTCGAGGGTCTCGCGCCGGGGGAGTACGTGGCGCGCGCGGTGCGGGAGGGCCGGGCGGCGGCGTACTCCGATCCCTTCGCCGTCCCCGAGTTCGGCCGGGGCCCCGAGGACATCGTGATCCGCCTCCCCCGGGGGAGCGAGGTCGCGGTCCTCGTGCGGGACGCCGCGGGGAAGCCGGTGGCGGGGGCCTTCGTCTACGTCACCGACGACCGGGGCCGGACGGTCCCCCTCTCGCTGATGGTGGCCGTGCAGACCGCCGCCGACGGCTCGGCGGCGCTGCGCCTGGCGCCGGGAGACTACCGGGTGGAGGTCCAGAAGGCCGGTCTCCCGGTGGTCTTCGCGCCGCTGCACGTGGGGGGCGGCGGGGGGAGCCTCGAGGTCGTGATCCCGGAGCCGGCCCGCCTCGAGGTGGTGGTGCTCGGGCCCGGAGGCGCGCCGGTGCCGGGGGTGGCGGTGGACCTCCTGGACGAGGAAGGGCGGTCCGTGGTCCGGCGGGCCTCCGCGGACTACGTGAAGGACAGCGGGGACCGGACCCGGACGGACGGGGAGGGTCGGATCACCTTTCCCCTCGTGGCGCCCGGGGCGTCCCGCGTGCGGGCCGTCCCCGGGGACGGCCCTCCCGTGACGAAAGAGGTCCGGGTGAGGGCGGGAGAGCGCGGGAGCGTGGTTCTCCACACCCGGTGAAACATCGCTGACAGGCACGGCTTTTTCATGTTTCCCCCGCCCCGGGAAATCCCGGGGTGAAGCCCGCGGGACCGTAACCCGGTCCGGCGGAGGATGCGGGCGGGGCCGTATCCCGGGGTCTCAGACGTCGACGGAGAGGCCGATCTCCGTCTCCACGTCCCGGACGCCTTCCACGCCGGCGAGGACCTCGCGCACGGCGTCCTTCTCCGAGGGGTTGAAGGCCATGCCCCGGACCTTCACGACGCCGTCCCGCGCGCTCACGCCGAGCTTGCGCAGGCGGGTGCGCCGGTCGCCGAGGAGGGCGGCCTCCGCCTCCGCGGCCAGGCGCAGGTCCCGGACGGCCTGCCGGGAACCGTCCGTGGGCCGGAAGGACGGCTGCTTCGCCGCCCCTCGGACCACCCGGCAGGCCTCTTCGACGCTCATGTGGCGGAGGTCGAAGTGATGGGGATCCTGCCACTCTTTCCCGTAGAGGAACTTCGACCACTTCCGCCGCTGGTCGTCCATCTTCCGGATGTAGGAGACGGCGGCGCGGCGGGAGAGGCCCTGCCGCTCCATGGCGCTCGCGATCCGGTACTCCATGTCGGCGATGACGAGGACCCGCACCACGTGGGAGATCCCCTCCAGGAGGAAGTGCCCGCCGTGGCCGTGGTAGACCATGCGTTCGCTCTCCGCGTGGCGGCAGAGCGTGGCCCGGAGCCAGGCGAGGTATCGGCGCCGGTCCCAGCTCAGCCGCTGGAGGAAGGACGGGGGACGTTCCAGGGCGGCGGTCATCTCGGAGATCGGCACCCCGTGCTCCTCCGCCGTCTCCGCGAGCACCTCTCGGCTCACGCACTCGAGGTCGAGCTTCGCGGCCAGGCACTCGGCCAGGCCCTTTCCACCGCTGAACGTGCCTCGTGAGATCGTGATGACCGGCATCGCCCCCTCCCTTCCCCGCCCCGGAGACGCCCCGGTGAGCTCCGGGAGAATGAGCGTCCCGCGGCGGAGGACGCTATAGTACCACCAAACCGGGCGGGACGGTCAGGGGGTGTCTGTGTCCGCGAGGAGCGGCCCTGGTGATCAGCTGGAGGAAGTCCAGCGCGCTCTCGCCCAGCGTCCGGCGTTGAGCGCCCGCGCCTCCATCGCGGGAGGGTTCTTCCTCACCTTCCTCGTGGTCTTCGCGATCACCGTCGTGGAGATGATCACCCTCTCCGACCTCCGCTCCCGCATCCGCTTCCTCGAGGACGCGGGCCAGTTCGAGGTGGAGCTGCTCGGAGCCCGGAAGGCCGAGAAGAACTACCTCTTCTTCCGCGGCTCCGATCCGGAGCAGGGGCGGAAGCATCTCCAGGAGGCCCTGGAGCATCTCCAGCGCGCCCGGAGCATCGCCGACCAGTGCTCCACCCGGGAGGAGGCCGCCCCGGACGGGTTCGACTGCCGGACCGCGCTCGAGCACCTGGACGAGTACGAGGCTCTTCTCGAGGAGCTGGCGACCTCCCCGGGGTCGAAGGCGGGCCCGGGGGCGGAGAAGATCCGGGAGATCCGGCAGGCCGGGCGCCGGATCGCCAGCGAGGCGGCCCTGTTCCTGAGCCGGGGGCGGCAGGCGGTGGACCGCACCCTCGACCGGGCCCTCCTCCTGGCCGTGGTCTTCCTCGTGGGCAGCTTCCTCCTCATGGGGGTGCTGGCGGTGGCCCTCACCCTCCGGGTGGTGCGACCCATCAACCGGTTCGTGGCCTACACGCGCCGGATCGCGGCGGGGGACTTCTCACCCATCACCCCCGCCCGCCGGTACCGGGACGAGTTCTCGGAGCTGGCCGCGGCCATCAACGTCATGCTTCGCGAGCTGGACGAGAGGCAGGCGCAGGTCGCCCGGGCCGGGAAGCTGGCGGCCCTCGGCACCCTCACCTCCGGCATCGCCCACGAGCTGAACAATCCCCTGAACAACATCAGCCTCACCACGGAGACGCTTCTCGAGAACCTGGAGAACTACGAGCCCCGGGAAGCGAGGCGGCTCCTGGAGGACATCTTCAACCAGGTGGACCGGGCGAGCGCCACCGTCCGGAACCTCCTCGACTTCACCCGGAAGGAGAAGCCCGTCTTCCTGGAGACGTACCTGCCCGAGGTGGTGCTCAAGGCGTCCCACCTGGTCCGGAACGAGGCGAAGCTCGCGGGGGTGAAGGTGCGGATCGAGATGCCGGAGGAGCTGCCCCCGATCCGCGCCTGCGCCCGCGACCTCACCCAGGTCTTCCTGAACCTCTTCCTGAACGCGATCCAGGCGATGCCCGGCGGGGGCACGCTGACGGTCACCGGGGACCGCCCGGACCGGGACCACGTCCGGGTGGAGGTGCGCGACACGGGCACGGGGATCGAGCCGGAGGCCCTGGAGAAGATCTTCGAGCCGTTCTTCACCACGAAGGAGGTGGGAGTGGGCACGGGGCTCGGCCTCACCGTGACCCATCGCCTCGTCGAGAACCACGGGGGGCGGATCGAGGTGGAGAGCCGGCCCGGGGAGGGGACCGCGTTCTCCGTGATCCTGCCCGTGAAGGGGCCACCGGAGGAAGGGAGGGCGGTCTGATGGCGGGGGGCGGTGTCTGATGGGTCCCTGGATCTACATGCCGGTGGCGGGGATGAGCGTCCCCATCCTGCTCATCGCGGGCCTGGGGATGCTGGTGGGGTTTCTCTCCGGCCTCTTCGGGGTGGGAGGGGGCTTCCTCCTCACCCCCCTCCTCATCATGATCGGGATCCCCCCCACGGTGGCGGCGGCCTCGGACGCCAACCAGATCGTGGCCGCTTCCGCCTCCGGGACCTACGCGCACGCGCGCGCGGGCACCGTGGACTTCAAGATGGGGTTGCTGCTCCTCCTGGGAGGGGTGGTGGGGGGAACGGTGGGCGTCCAGGTGGTGAAGGTGCTGCGCGCCGCGGGCGAGGCGGACTTCGCCATCACCATCGTCTACATCGTGATGCTGGGCGGCATCGGCGCCTACATGTTCCGGGACAGCCTGCAGGAACTCCGCGGCACCAAGGTCCGGATCCGCGCCTCGCGGGAGGCGGTCCGCCCCCGCGTCCGGGGCCGCCTCGCGGAGAAGCTCCCCCTCGTCATGGACTTCCCCCGCTCCGGCGTCCGCTTCTCCGCTCTCCTCCCCTTCTCCCTGGGGATCCTGGTGGGGATTCTGTCCGCCATCATGGGCGTGGGCGGCGGCTTCATCATGGTCCCCGTCATGGTCTACCTCCTCCGGATGCCCATGCACGTGGTGGTGGGGACGAGCCTGTTCCAGATCTGCTTCACCTGCATCAACGTCACCGTGCAACAGGCCGTCTACAATCACACGGTGGACATCCTGCTGGCCATGACCCTGCTCGTGGGCTCCGTGGTGGGCGCCCAGGTGGGGGCGAAGGTGAGCCGGCGGCTCCGGGGCGAGCAGTTGAAGATCCTCATGGCGCTCCTCATCCTGGCCACCATGGTGAAGATGCTCCTCGGCGTGGTGCTGCCGCCCGCGGTGCCCGTGTCCCTGGCGGGAGGTCACTGATGCGCGCCGCCCGCCCCTTCCTCCCCGCGCTCCTCCTCCTCCCCCTCCTCCCGCTCCTCGCGGTCCCGGCCCGGGCCGCGGAGGACGGTTCCCTCCGGGTGGAGCCCCGGGAGGTGGGGGCCGGGCTCTTCTACCACGGCGCCGAGATCCGCATGACGGCGCGGGTGCCGCCGGGCGAGACCGCGGTCTTCGCCCTCCTGGGCCCGGAGCGGGATCTGCGCCTGAAGATCAAGGGCCGGGCGGGAGGCATCCTCTGGGTGAGCGTGGGCGAGGCGCGGTTCCGGGCGGTGCCCTCCGTCTTCCTGGTCCGGGCCTGGCCCGGACTGCCCCCCCCGGAGGCCCTGCGGGAGGCGGGGATGATCCCGGAGTCGCTCGAGGCCCGGCTCCTGCCCGCCGGGGCCCGGGAGGAGGACCGCACCGCGTTCCGCGGAATGCTCCGGCTCTTCGAGCGGGAGGAGAGGTACGGGGTGGTCCGGGAGGGCGAGAGGCGCGGCGACGAGGTGAGCGTGAGGTTCCGGCTCGTGGCCGGGGCGCCCGCCGGCGAGTACCGGGCCCGGCTCGTACGGTTCGCGGGTTCCCGGATCACGGCCGAGGAGGAGGCCACCCTCGTCGTCCGGCGCACGGGTCTCGAGGCGGCGATGTCGAACCTGGCGGAGGAGAACGCGCTCTGGTACGGGCTGCTCGCGGTGGTGGTGGCCCTGGCGGCGGGCCTCTTCACCGGCTGGGTGTTCAGCCTCGGGAAGAAGCGGAGCCGGTAGGGTGGTGTGGCCGTTTCGCTCCCGTCCTTCGCGGGTGGATCCGCAGGTCCGGTTCGAGCGGTTCCGCGATCTCCTGGATCTCAACGCCTCCCTCCTCCGGCGCATCGCGGAGGCGGAGGAGATGCTGGGGGGGGAGTTCGTCTTCGACCGTCAATACCTCATCGATCTCGCGGAGGAGCTCTCCCACGGGATGGACGACGTGGTGGTCGATCTCAACGCGGTGTGCGGCAACCGCTACCTCTCCCTGACGGACGCGGTGGAGCGGGTCCGATCCGCGATCCGGGCCGATCTGGAGGGCCGCCCCTGCTCGGCGGACGCGGAGCTGGTCCTTCCTCTCTCCCGGATCGAGGCGGAGATGGATTGCGGCGTGGGCGCCAAGGCGGTGCGGCTCGCCGAGCTCCGCCGCCGCCTCGACGTGAACGTGCCCCCCGGCTTCGCGGTGACCGTGGAAGCCTGGCGGCGCTTCGTGGAGGCGGCGGGGCCGGGCGTGGATGCCGCGAAGATCCTGGCCACCCCGATCCCCCGGGAGATCGAGCGCGCCATCCGGCGGGCCACCGCCGAGCTGGCCCGCGAGGCGCGGGAGGCCTCGGGGTACGCGGTGCGGAGCAGCGCCTACGGGGAGGACGGCGAGCGGAGCTTCGCGGGCCAGTTCCGGACGCTCCTGAACGTCCCCGCGGAGGGGGTTCCCGCCGCCTGGCGGGAGGTGGTGGCGAGCTTCCACGCCCCCGCCGCGGAGGTCTACCGGAAGCGGCACGGCCTGGACGCGGAGACCTCGGGCATGGCCGTGCTCGTCCTCCCCATGATCGAGGCCCGGGCGGCGGGCGTCCTGTACTCCCTGGATCCGGCGTTCCCGGACGCGGACCGGATCGTGGTGGCGGCGGCCCCCGGCCTCGGCCTCACCGCGGTGGAGGGCGGCGCCGTCGACCGGTTCGACCTCTCCCGGGAAGCGCCGCACCCTCTCCTCGCCCGGGCGATCGCGGAGAAGCGCGAGCGCACGGTTCCCGCTCCCGGAGGAGGAACGCGGCGGGAGGAGATCCCGGAAGGGGAACGCCGGGAACCCTCCCTCACGGAGAAGGATCTCGCGAGGCTGGCGCGGCTCGCCCTCCGGATCGAGCGGGTGCTGCGGTTCGCCGTCGACCTGGAGTGGGCCGTGGATCCGGAGGGAACGCTCCACGTGTTGCAGGTGCGCCCGCTTCTCTTCCCGGAACACGACCCCGTGCCCGTGGTCTCCGTGGAGGAGACGCGGAGGCGCCACCGGGTCCTCCTCGAAGGGGAGGGGGAGATCGCCTGCCGGGGGATCGGGGCCGGGGAGGTGGTGGTGGTGCCCGCCTTCGAGGAGTGCCCCCGCTTCCCGGCGGGGGCGATCCTGGTGGCGCGGGAGGCCACCCCGCTGCTCGCTCCGTGCGTGGCCCGGGCGGGCGGCGTGCTCACCGACTCCGGGGGGACGGCGAGCCACCTGGGGACGGTGGCCCGGGAGTTCGGGGTGCCCGCCATCTTCGGGACGGGCCGGGCCACCCGGGTGCTCGCGCCGGGAACGGTGGTCACCGTGGATGCGGAGGAGGGGATCGTCTACGAGGGGGAGGTGCGCGAGCTCCTCCGGAGACAGCTCCTCACGCCTCCGCCGGTGGAGAACTCCCGGGAGTTCCGCATCCTCCGGAAGATGCTCCGGCGGATCGCCCCCCTGAACCTCGTGGATCCCTCCGCCCGGACCTTCTCTCCGGAGGGCTGCCGGACCTATCACGACGTCCTCCGCTTCGCCCACGAGAAGGCGGTGGAGAGCCTGACCGAGGCCATCGGCCGCCACGGGAGGAGCCGGAACCCGAACCTCGTGCGGCTCGAGCTCGGGGTGCCGCTCGACCTCTACGTCCTGGACACCGGGGGCGGGCTCCGGCCCGGGCCTCGGGGGGACAGGATCACGCCCGCGGACCTGGCCTGCGTTCCCCTGAAGTACCTGGTGGAGGGCCTCACGGAGCCGGGGGTGTGGGCCCGGTCCCCCTCCGACCTGGACCTCCGGGGCTTCATGTCGAGCGCCCTCCGGGGGGCGGCGGTCTCCAGCACGGTGGGGGGCAAGGTGGAGAGGAACGTGGCCGTGGTGACCCGCGACTACGTGAACCTGAACCTGAAGCTGGGGTACCATTTCAACGTCCTGAACTGCCGGCTCCGGGAGGACCCCGGAGAGAACCACCTGTTCTTCTTCTTCGTGGGCGGGGTGACGGAGATGGAGAGGCGGGCGCGCCGGGCGGCGCTCATCGGGTGGCTCCTCTCCGCGCGGGGGTACACGGTGGAGACGCGGGGCGACCTGGTGGTGGGGCGCCTGGCCCACGTGCCGGCGGAGAAGCTGGCCGAGGAGATGCGGGTCGCGGGTCGACTCATCGGTTTCACGAGACAGCTCGATGTCCATCTCCGGAGCGACGAGATCGCGGAGGAGTACATGCGGGCCTTCCTCGAGGGCAAGACGGGCCCGGAGATCTCCTCCGGAGAGTCCGCGGACGCGGGAGGAGAGGCATGAGTGACCGGGGCGAGGTGCTGGTGCTGGACGACGAGGAGACCGTCTGCCGGAGGCTCGGAGACTACCTCTCGGAGCGGGGGTACGCCGTGGAGACCTTCACCGAGAGCGAGAAGGCCCTGGCCCGGCTCGCGGAGAAGACCTTCGACGTGATCGTCACCGATCTCAAGATGAGGGGGCCCACGGGAATGGAGGTGCTCCGGACGGTCAGGGAGAAGGGGCTCCCCACCGAGGTGATCATGATCACCGGCTACGGCTCGTGGTACGAGTCCCGGGAAGCCGAGTTCCTGGAGGTCTTCGAGTTCGTGCCGAAACCGTTCCGGATGAAGGAGATCGAGGGGCTCGTGCGCCGCGCCGCGAAGAAGGCCCGGCGGTCCGGGAGGCCGTCGTGACCGGGCGCCGCCGCGTGCTCCTGCTGGACGACGAACGCATCGTCTGCGACCGCCTGCGCCCGGCCCTGGAGAAGGCCGGCTTCCACGTGGAGGCGTTCACGGACAGTCGCTCCGCGCTCGACCGCCTGGCCGAGGAGCGCTTCGACATTCTCGTCACCGACCTGAAGATGGCCGGTCCCGACGGCATGGACGTGCTGGCCGACGTGAGGGAGCACTCGCCGGACCCCCGGGCCATCGTGATCACCGGCTTCGCCACGGTGGAGACCGCCAAGGAGGCCATGCGCCTCGGCGCCGTGGACTTCATCGCCAAGCCCTTCCGCATGCGCCAGCTCATCGACCTGATCCGGAAGGTGGCGGAGACCCCCGAATCATGACCCCGCAAATCTGGGGTACGGCCCTATGCGCTGCAAATCCGGGGTCAGGCCTCATGCGCGCTGCTGGTCCGGGCCACGGCCCAGGGCGCGGCACGCTCCGCCTCGGGGCGATCAAGAGCGCACCGGTGACCGGCACCCCGCACTTCTCTCTCCTCCGCCCTGAGAGGGCCGGGACCGAAATCCGGGGTACGGCCCCATGCGCTGCAAGTCCGGGGTCAGGCCTCATGCGCGCTGCTGGTCCGGGCCACGACCCAGGGCGCGGCACGCTCCGCCTCGGGGCGATCAAGAGAGCACCGGTGACCGGCACCCCGCACTTCTCTCTCCTCCGCCCTGAGAGGGCCGGGACCGAGCTTCCCCGGGTCGGTCGGGCGCCGGCGGAATGGGGGGAGGCATGAGCCGGATCGGGAGGCGGGCGCTCCCGCGCCACCCCGAGCGTCTCGGCGTGCTTCCCGTCCCCCTGCTCGTGGCCCTGGTGGCCGCCTTCCTCTTCGGGCTCCTCGATCCCTGCTTCGACATCCTCTTCCTTCCCGGGGAGGGGCTCGTTCGGGCCCTCCCGCCGCTCCGCCAGCTCCTGGTGGTCCTCCCCGCGGCGCTGGCCGTCTACGCGCTCTTCTGGGTGGTGCCCGCGGGGCGGGAGATCCTCCGGCGCCGGAGGGCGGCGGCGCCCGGCCCCGCCCTCGACCGGTTGGCGGCCGGGGCGTTCCTCCTGGTCCTTGCGATGACCATGGTCGTCTACGCGGCAAGGTTGCCCGGCGTGGGGGACTATCTCCGGAATGCGCAGCAGAGCGCGGCCGCCGGGGACGGCAGCGGGCTCCTTGACCTGGCACGCTGGAAGACCCCCGGTGTGGAGGAGGTGTTGCGGCGCTACCGGGACGGCCCGGATCCGGGACGGAGCGCGGTGGGGGCCGCGATCCTGTTTCGTTTCGGTGACCGCTCCCCCCCCACCGTGAAGCGGGTCCGGGCCCTGGTGGAGAAGGCCCGGGCCGCCGTCCTCGGAGAGATCCCGATGCGGACCCTCACCCCGGAGGACGAGAGCGCGCTCCGGTACCTGACGGTGAGATTCTGGGGACCCATCGGGGTAATCTCCTATGTGATCGTCCGGGCCCTCTCGAACCCGGCGTTCTGGCGGTGGTGGGATGCGGAGGAGGACCGGCTCGCCGCCGGCGCGAGGGAGCCGGGGGCCGCGCCCACGCCCGGCGCATTCGGGTTCTTCCGTCCCGGCCGGTACCCTCCCCGCGACCTGCGGTACGCGGAGGGGCTTCTCGAGAAGGGCGGCGTGCGAAGCGCCCGGCGGGCGCTCACCGTCCTCATGGTCCTCCTGCGGGAGAAACGGTACGAGGTCCCGCCGGCGTCCGCGGACGGGTGGCGCCTGCGGAGCCTCCGCGCCCGCGCCCTGGAGGTCCTGTGGAGGGCCACGGGGAACGAGCGGTACCGCCGATCCCTCCTCGATCTCGGCCGGGAGCGCACCGGTCTCGAGGCCCCTCCGGCCGCTTCGTCCTTCCGGGAGGAGATCGACGAGATCCTCCGCCGGCTGCGGTAGGCGGGGAGGATCGCGAGGCGGCGGTGGCGGGATCGTTCGCCCCCGGGGCGCGTCCGGTCCGGGGCGATCGGGGTTCGCGCCGGGGAACCGCCGCGGGGCGGAGGCGCCTCCCCCCGGAGTCTCTCCCGGAAGGGGAGGACGGCGGAGGCAGGCGGGGGCCGAGGGGGCGCTCCTCAGGCCAGCACGTGCTCGGTGATGACGTAGGAGCCGGAGCGCCGGTCCTTCTCCAGCTTCACGAGCTTGTGCTTCTCCGCGTCTTCCAGGAGCTTGGAAAAGGTGGAGTAGCCGTAGTAGCCCTCGTTGAAGGAGGGCTTCTTCCGCTTCAGGGTCTCCTTCAGCATGGAGGCCCAGAGCGTCTCCTTGCCCTCCCGCTCCAGGGCCACGAGCCCGTCGAGAAGCAGCTCGAAGACCTCGGCGGTCTTCTGGGGCAGGTTCTCGAGCTTCCGCCCCGTGGTCTTCGCCCGCACCAGGTCCTCGTAGAAGATGAACTCGTCGCAGTTCTCCACGAGAAGGTTCGAAGTGGAGTTCTTCACCCCGAGCCCGATCACCTCCTTGCCGTTCTCGCGGAGCTTCAGGACCAGCGGCGAGAAATCGCTGTCGCCGGAAGCGATGGCGAAGGTGTTGATGTGCTCCTTGGAGTAGCAGAGGTCGATGGCGTCCACCACCATCCGGATGTCCGCGCTGTTCTTCCCCGTGTACTTTCGCTCCGGGATCTCGATCAGCTCGAGGCCCGCCTCGTGGAAGTCGCGGCGGTACTCCTTGTAGTGCTCCCAGTCGGCGTAGGCGCGCTTTACGAGTACCCGGCCCTTCTCGAGGAGCCGCTCCAGGACCAGGGAGATCTCGAAACGCTTGTACTTCGCGTCCCGGACGCCGATGGCGATGTTGTCGAAGTCGAGGAAGAATGCCAGCCGGAGTTCGTCGTTCATGCGCCCATGGTGCCTCGACAGGCGCAGAATCCCAGCGTTTCCCGATATGCATCTACGAGGAGGTGAGCCGCTCCGCCGCCGCCTCCTCCACGATCTCCTCCATCCGGAGCGAGATGCTCCAGTGAGAGTAGTTGTTGTGCACGGACAGGCGCCCGCGCGCCCCCAGCCGGTCGATCTCCGCGGGATCGGAGAGGAGCCGGGCCACGGCTCCGGCGAAGCGAAGGGGATCGGTCTCCACCAGGAGGTCCCGGCCGAAGAGGAGGTCGAGGCCGGAGGCCGCGGGCCGGGTGGCCACCACCGCCACCCCCGCGGCGAGGGCCTCCAGGATCTCGTTCCGGACGCCCCGGGCCACCCGGTGGGGCGCCACCACCACCCAGGCCTCCCGGAAGAGGGCGCGGAGGTCCGGGCGGTGCGAGAGGAGCGTGACCCCAAGGCTCTCGGCGAGGAGCCGGATCTCCGCGTCCGCTCCCTTCCCCGCCAGGATCACGCGCACCCGGGGGAAGGGCTCCCGGATCCGCGGGAGGATCACCCGGAGGAAGCGCAGGGCGGCGTCGCGGTTCGGGAAGTGGTCCAGGTGGCCGGGGAGGAGGATGGTGGGCTCGGAGCCCCAGGCGCCGCGCATGGGGGCGCGGGGGTTCACGGGGGTCTTCAGGGAGACGATGCGGGGGTTCGCGGGGCAGAGGCTCCGGAGCGCCCGGGCCTCGTCCTCCGAGGCCAGGAGGGTGCGCTGGGCCCGCGCCGCGGCCCGGCGCTCCGTCTGGAGGAGGCGGGCGGCCTCCGCCCGGTAGACCGCCCGCGCCGGGAGGCGGGAGAGATGGGCGTACTCGAGCCACCGGAGGGAGCCCACGTCCACGAGGTCCGCGATCCGGGGCGTCTCCGGGAACGCGGAGAGGTAGGGGGCCATGGCCGCGGAGTAGGTGAAGACGAGATCGTACCGGCGGGTCTCCGCCACCCCTTCCAGGCGCCTGAGGAGGTCGCGCCGGAAGTACCGGCGGAGGGCGAGAGGCTGGCGGGCCAGGAGGTTCAGGACGCGGTCCGGATGCTGCGGCGGGGCGTCGAGGGGCACGATCTGGACCCGGTGGCAGAGGCGCTGGAGCCGCTCCCGCGCCGCCCACTCATCGACGCCGCCCCCGGAGAAGCAGATGAGGTCCACGTCGTGCTTCAGGGCCAGGAAGCGGAGGTGGTGGTAGGGGCGCACCGTCTCCCGGCCTTCCGGCGGGAAAGGAGGACGAGGCGCCAGGAACAGGATCCTCATGCCCTTCATGGCTCGCGGTACCATCCCATACAATGAGCAGCGAATCCACCCGGCCTTCCCTCCCGCGGGCGTTGTCGCAAGCGTCGTACCGGCGCGGGGATGGGCGTATTCCCGGGCGAAAGGCGGGGCCGGGCGTCGAATCCCGTGAACCTGGTCCACGCTTTTCGACGGCACCCGGGTGCGCCCGGCCTCGTAGAATCCCTTGAGCCATGAAGCGGATCGCCGTTCCCCTCCTGCTGGCCCCGGTGCTCCTCGCCCTGGGGATCGCTTCCCCGGCCGCGGCCGACGTCCTCGTCCTTCTGAACGGGAAGAAGCTCGTGGGGGGGATCCAGCACGACGGCCCGGACGGGGTGAAGTGGAACCCGTACTTCTCGCGGGACCCCGGGATGGTCTTCGACGTCCGCTCCTTCCCCCGCTCCCGGGTGAAGAAGGCGATCCTCGTCGAGCGCCCCTTCTCGGAGTTCCTCCGGCGCCGGATGGGGCTGGCCCCCGGCGACGTGGAGGGGCATCTCGCCCTGGCGGAATGGTGCCGGGAGAGGAAGCTGAAGGAGGAGGCGGACCTGGCCCTCCTCGACGTGCTGCGCCGGGATCCCGCCGAGGAGCGGGCCCTGAAGGCGTACGGGAAGTCGCGGTTTCGGAAGCTCGCCCGCGGGAACCCCGACTTCGATCCGGAGGTCCGGAAGGCGGTGGACGCCTACCTCGCGATCCGGGATCCCGGGGAGCGGGGGAAGGCCTTCGCGAGGCTCCGGCGCGGGCACTCCTTCTCCCTGCCCCGGGAGTACCTGGATCGGATCCTCCGCTCGAGAGACCAGCCGAGGGGGCTGGTGAAGGACCGCCCCCTGACCCTGGGATCCACCGAGAGCCCCGGCGTCTACACCATCTTCGTGCCGAAGGAGTACGACCCGCGGCGCGCCTGGCCCCTCGTGCTCGGCCTGCACGGGGGAGGCCCGGGGGGGAAGGACCGGGACGCGGTGGTGGGGAGCGGGCCCTCGGCCATGAACTTCTACATCCGCCAGGCCGCGGCCCGGGGGTACCTCGTGGTGTGCCCCACGGCCCGCGCCGCGCCCTGGGCCGCCACCCCGAACCGGGCCTTCCTGCGCTCGGTGCTCCGGGAGGTGGAGCTCCTCTACCACGTCGACCTGAACCGGGTGTACCTCACGGGACACTCCATGGGCGGGTTCGGCACCTGGTACTACGGTCCCCTGTGGGCGGAGACCTGGGCCGCGGTCTCGCCCATGGCGGGCGGCGGGAGCGGGATCCACCGGCTCATCGACACGAACACCCCCGTCTTCATCTTCCACGGGGCCGACGATCCCGTGGTGGGGCCGGGATCGGACCGGGCGGCGGCCCGGGCCCTGGCGGGCACCGGCCACGACTTCATCTACACCGAGCTCGCCGGCGTGGGGCACGGGTTTCCGGCCTCGATCCAGAAGGCCCTCTTCGATTTCTTCGACCTCCGGAGGCTCGCCCCGGTGAGGGGACGGAGGGCGGGACCGCCCTCCGCGAAGGTGCGCTCCTCCTTCCTGGCGAAGGTCACCCGGGAGGAGAAGCGGTTCCTCGGGGACCCGCTCGAGTACGGGGGGGCGGAGGGAACGGGAAAGAGCGAGTGGAAGCGGCTCCTCAAGGACCTGAAGCTCGGAGGAGGGAACGCGGAGGCGGCGGCGACGCGTCTCGGCGAGCTCAAGGACCCGCACTCGGTGAAGCCCGTGGGAGATCTCCTCCGGAACCCGAAGGTCCCGGACGACGTGAAGCTCCACGCGGCCCGGGCCCTCGGCGCCATCGGGAGCCCCGAGGGCTACGCGGGGCTCGCGGCGGGCCTCCGCTCGGAGAACCCGGAGGTCTTCACCGCCTCCGCCCGGGCCATGGCCGCCATCCGGGCCCCGAAGTCGGGGGAGGCCCTCGCCCGATCCCTCGACCACGTGATGAAGGTGATCGACGGCAAGCGCATCGGCGGAAACCGCATCCTCTTCACGGACTGGGAGCGCTGGCTCGGGGCGCTGGCCGCCGCCGTGCGGGGCATCGCGGACCGGAAGCCCCCGGGGGGGTGGGAAGCGGTGGAGCGGACCGCGGTGAAGAAGGTCCTGGAAGCCGACTGGGACGTGATTCACAGCCGGCGGGTCCGCCAGGACCCGAAGGCGGCCCTCCGGAAGCTCCGGGAGGCGGTGGAGGCCGCCCGGTCCGCCTACGGCTAGCAGGCTGTCGGAGTATTGAAGTGCGGCCCCGTTACGAGCGCCGTGGGTC
>JAOZQC010000315.1 GCA_029932425.1 Planctomycetota bacterium
GTCCGCCGGACCACGGGAGGCGTCGTGTCCGGCTTCGTCTTCGAAAGGTCCGGGGCGTAGAGGGGATCCCCCACGAGGGAAAGTGTCCAGTCCAGGTAGACCCCGGCGCGGAGGGCGGCGTCTCCGTACTCGTAGCCGCGGAAGAGGAGGTGGAGGAGCACGAACTCGTCCGGCCAGGTGAGGTTCGAGTCGTGGGCCCCCCCCGCGGAGCCCGCGGTGACCGTGGCCCCTCCCCGGAGGATCTGCTCGAAAAGCTGGACGCGGCTGCGGGGAGGCCGGCGCCGGTCCCAGCCGAGGAAGCTGCGGATCCCGTAGGCGATGCTCCCGGGGTAGAAGCCCTTTTCCCACACCACGGACTTGGCCGGCGCCGCGGCCGTGTCCGCCTCGCTCGTCGCCCCGTATCCGAACGCCCCGAGGAAGATCGAAGCCCGGTCCGCCCGGGCCGGGAGGGGCTTCACCGTGAAACCAAGGCCTTTCAAAGCCTCCGCGACGAGAGGCGCCTCCTGGTAGGTCCCCACGTACGCGGACCCCAGCTTGGGTGTGAGGTACCGCTCGGCGTAGATCGCACCGTCCACCTGGGCCTTCGCGGTCTCCGGGTCCGGAGCGTCGATGCGGCCCGCCCCGTAGAGGAAGCGGAAAGAGCCCTCCCGCTTCCGGAGGGCGGTGGAGAAGGGAGGGGGGTCCCGCCGGCAGAGCGTCCGGTAACCCTGTTTCCAGGCGCGCTCCCGCTCTGCCCGGCGGTGGGTGAGCGGATGGAGGAACGGGTTGGCGCCCGGCCCGGCCAGGCACTGCGCCAGGGGATTGGCGATGGTGGGAAGACGCACCCCGTCCGCGCGCCCGCGCAGGATCACCCGGGGCTTCCAGCCCGAGCGGGGCAGGTCGTAGTAGAGCATGCGGAGCCGCTGGGTGAGGGCACTCCCGGATCCCTTGTCCCCCCGCCTTCCGTTCAGCACTCCCCGGCGGATGCCGAAAAGGCTCCGCACCTGCAGGGGCAGCCCCCGCACCACCACGAAATAGAGCACGTGGTCCTTCAGGGGGATCCCGTCGTCCGTCTCGTGCGTCTCCAGGAAACGCCGGACGGGTTCCTCGATGTTCTTCCGGTAGAAGAGGTCGTCGCGGATC
Source organism: Planctomycetota bacterium (assembly GCA_029932425.1). Taxonomy (GTDB): domain Bacteria; phylum Planctomycetota; class JAJSAM01; order JAJSAM01; family JAJSAM01; genus JAOZQC01. Next base: position 1,123 of record JAOZQC010000315.1, read on the forward strand.
CCGTCCGGCCCGGTGAGGGAGATCCGGAAATCCCGGAGGTCGTGGAGGACCAGCGAGCGACGGAAGGGCCCCTTCCCGTCCTTCCCTTTCGCCCCGAGGGTGGCGATCACCGTCCCCGGGAAGTAGGTCGCGGCGTCGAGGGAGAGGAGGAGGCTTCCGTCGCTCAGCCTCCAGAGGGTGAGGCCGGGCTCCGCGAAGGACCGGGAGGCGTCGTAGACGATCCGGGCCGCGGAAGGGTCGTCGCGGGGAGCGAAGGAAAGGGTCAGGGTGGAGGGATCGATCGCCTTCATCTCCTCCGGCCTCACCCGAAACCCGTAGACCGTGCCCGTGCCCACGAGCCCGGCGATCTCCCCCAGGGAGAGCGGCCGGGCCAGGGCCGTGCTCCTTCCGGGCGGCTTCGCGGCCTTCCCCGCCTTGACCGGGGCGTAGAAGCGGGGCGGACCGCGGACGGGCGGGCAGGAGATCGCCGCCGTCAGGTCGATGGGGGGGGAGTTCGCGGGCTCCATCCGGTACCGGAGGGTGGCCCGCTCGATCCCCGCCGCGGGAAGGTCCACCACCACGAAAACTCCCTCCGGGCGCGGGATGACGGAGACCGCGGGGAGGATCCGGGCCCGGCGACCCTGGACGAGCGCGAGGAGCCGGGGACTCTCCCCGGGCTTGGCCGCGTGGACCTCGAGCCGCGCCGGCTCTTCCGGCCCCATCTCGTCCCTCCGGAAGAAGGCCACCGCGTACCGGGGCGGCGCCCGGCCCGCGGAGAGCATCGAGAAGGGAACCGCCGCGTCGCCGTGCCGGGAGCTGAGCGGCCAGGGATCGGCGGCGAGCCCGCCCTTCCCCGTGTACTCGAGGCCGAGGCCGTTGTCCCCGCTCGCCTCCCGCAGGACGACCTGGTTCAGGCAGGGGGGGCCGTCGTTCTTCGAGGAGAGGCCGAGGAGCCAGGGCTTCCGCCCCGTCACGGGGTCGGTGCGCCGGGCCACGTAGTAGCGGGCCAGCTCCTCGGAGTCCTGGCCGGGCGCCGTGCCGTCGAGGTCCTCCGTCCAGTCCCGGTTGTAGAGGACCAGGACCTGGTCCGGCCGGGCGCGGGCCAGGGCCTCGGTGGGAGCCGGGAAGGCCAGGAGGAGCGGAATCAGCCAGGCCCGTCTCACGGGGAGGCTCCCTTCCCCCCCCGGTTCAGGGCGCTTCCCGCCGCGGAGACCAGCCCCCCCGCCGCGGAGACGATCACCACCACGAAAGTGCTGTTCAGCAGGGAGTCCGCGAAGCAGAGGACGAGGATCACCGCCAGGGCGGTGCCCGCGGAAGATGGGGGAGACGGACCGGTCCGCAGGGCATGGAGCGCCACCGGACCGAGCACCGTGAGGACGAGCAGCAACAGGCCGACCAGCCCGTAGGCCCCGAAGACGAGCATCCACAGGCCCCAGGGCCGGCCGTGCTCTCCCTCTCTCCACCAGTCCCATCGACCCCGGCCGAGGACGGGATGGTCCCACGCCCGGGCGAGGTGCTCCTCCTCCCGCTTCAGGCGGAAGCCGAGGGATCCCCGTTTCAGGCTCTTCAGGGTCTGCTTCGTCCAGCGCCCGACGCCGGTTTCCTTCGAGAGAGTCCGCACGGGCACCAGGTCGGCGGTCCGGATCACCAGCCAGGACGCCACGGCCAGGAGCATCGCGCAGACGGCCAGGCGGCCCCCCCGGCGACCTGCGAGGGCGAGGACGGCCAGGCCGGCCAGCAGGAGCAGGATGCTGCCCGCGGACTGGCAGAGGAAGGTGGCCGCCGCCAGGACGAGCGAGAGCACGGCGGGGAGGCGTCGGCGTGCCACCTTCCACCAACCCACGGCGGCGAGGGCGGAGGCCGCCATCCACATGCCGAGCTGGTTCCCGTCCTCCAGGAAGACGATGGGGCGGAACCCCACGTAGCGGACGATCCCCGAAGCCCGGTAGGGGTGATAACCGAAGAGCGCCCGGTACCAGAACGGCCGCAGGGCGAACTCGGTGAGCACGAAGGGCAGGTAGAGAAGGCCGAGGAGAGCCAGGCCCTTGAGCCAGGTGCGGTACCCGGTCCCCGGTATGAGGTAGATCCGCCCCAGGAGCCAGGGCGGGATCCAGGCGAGCAGGAGGTAGAGGGAGGCCCGGAGGGCGGGACCGGGCGCTTCCCCGTTCGCGACGCCCGAGGCCAGGGGGGTCAGGCAGAAGGCGAGGAGGGCGAGGTCGAGCGGGTGGAGCTTCAGGCGGCGGAACGCCGCCCCGTCGGAAAGCAGCACGCCCAGGAGCGCGGAGGCGCCGATCACCGTGGCCTTCGTCAGGAAGAGACGGGTGGGGAGAGCGACGCCGGTCATGGCGTCGAAGGTCCCGGAGGCCCCTGCGGGGAACATCGCGGTGGGGAGCAGGGCCCAGCCCCCGAACAGGGAGACGAAGGCGGCCCCCGGGCCCGGCCGGAGCCGGAAGAGGACCACCGTGAGGACCGGCCAGGCGAGGAACGCGATGGGGACGAGTCCGTGCATGGGAGTATGATCCGGGAGAGACGTTTCCCGGCGGGCATGATACGCCCCCCGCCGGGATCTCCCGCGAGGAAGGACCCGCAAATCCCGTGCTCGACCTGACCCGCGAGTTCGGCATGACCGCCTACGGCCTGGCGGCCCTCGCCTGCCTGGCCGCGGCCCGGCGGGGGCGGCGGGTGTTCTGGGGGGGGCTGGGTCTGCTGCACGTGCTGCTTGCCTTCGAGGTCGACTCGGGGCTCCGGTTCAAGGTGACCCTGCGCTTCCGGAGCCTGCTCCGGGAGGTCTCCGCCCGCGCAAAGTTCGACCTCCAGCTCTCCGCCCTGCTCGGCGTCTGCCTCTTCCTCGCGGCGGCGGCATGGCTGGCGGTGCGCGTCACCCGCCGGAGGGGCTGGTCGCAGGGGATCACCATTCCCGGAACCGCCCTCTCCATCGCCGCCTGGCTCACGGAAGCGATCTCGCTCCACGGAACGGCGCCCCTGCTCTACCGCCACGTGGGACCGGCCGCCGTCGTCGGCTGGGTGTGGGTGCTCGGCGGCTCGCTCGTGCTTGCGGGGGGGATGGCCTTCGCTCTCCGGGGCCGGCCGGATGTCGAGGTCTCTCGACATCCGTCCCGCGGGATCGACGGGCGCGGCTGAAGGGGGCCCGGGGTCGGCTCTCCTTCCGATTGGCCTGCTCCTTGCGTTCCGGCATCCCCGGAACGCCTCTCCTCGAACAAGGCCGGGAACGCCATGAGAACCTTTCGCGTCGTCATCGCCGTCGCCCTGGGGATCCTGCTGCTGAGCGCGGCGGTACCCGTCTCCGGGGGGGAAGGGAAGGCGGCGATCGCGGCCGTGCGCTCTCTTCCCCGCCTCTCCGCCACGGTCCTCCCCCCCCTGGTCCTCCTCGGCACCCTGGCCCTGATCCGGCGCGCCCGGCACCGCGACGAGCAGGGCCTCATCTGACCGGGTCCGTACCGGATCCTCTCAACCGCACCCGCACGCCCGTCCGATGATTCCAGGGGAGGGAAGCGTCCGGAGGAACGATGCTCTCCTACACCACATGGCGCGCCACCGCCCGGATCCCCTGGGTCCGGGAGAGCCTGCCCGGGCTCAGGTTCCTCCGGAACACGCTCTACCTGCTCATCGCGCTCTACCGCGTCCGGAGATTCCGCGACTTCCTGTGGGA
>JAOZQC010000316.1 GCA_029932425.1 Planctomycetota bacterium
CAGTCGCCGCCGTCCTCGTCCTCTGACGAGAAGGAGAGGATGACCTTGTCGCCCTTCCCGAGCTCCAGGCCGCGCCCGAGGTTCGAGGAGGGGTAGGTGATGGTGCTGAGCCCCACCGGGGAATCGCTGTTGTTCAGGTTCGTTCGGGTGACGATCACCCCCAGGATGGGAGTGTCGAATGTGATGCTGGCGCCTGTGAGGTAGACGTTGGCCGAGGAATTGCCCACCTTGTCCCAGTGGACGATGTAGCTGTCGACCGCGGTCCCCGACGCGATGGTGCCCCCGGTGAGGGAGGAGCTGGAGCTGTACGTGCCGGAGGCGTTGATGTCCACGCTCAGGCTGGAGGAGAGCACGACGTGCTTCTGCTCCTCGATGAGGAAGGCCTGGGTGTCGCTCTCGAGCTGGCCCTCGGCGAGGCTCGACGGGGGCGAGGTCTGGAGCTTCACGGACGTGCTCGTGGAGGAGATCCCCGCCTGGGCGGAGGCGGCCATGAGGCAGATCGCCGGTAGAAGCAGGACGGCGGCGAGCCAGCGAGTCGACATACCATACCCCCTAGAACAGATCGTCGGCACGCCCCCTCGATGAGGATAGAGGACAGCCTCGCGTGCCCTTTGTCCGCCAATTCTGACCCAAACTCGGCCCCTGTCAAGAACCAGTTTCCCGGAGCCCTCCGTTTCGGCGCCCGAATCGCTCCCGGTCCCCGGGTCCCGCCAGCCGGATTCCTCGGCTGGAAGGGGGGCCGGACTTGAGCCCTCCCCCTCGTCCCCCGGCCGGGCATCCCCCGGGTTCCCCCTCGCCCCGCCTCCCTGCCGGGACGCCGGAGGGCGCCGGGATGCTCCGGGAGGATGGTAGGATGGGGCCATGCGCGGCCTGGTCACGGGATCCATTCTCGGGGGACTCCTGCTCCTCGGCGCCTCCCCCGCCGGGGCCGCCCCCCCCGCCCCGGCGGCGGCGCTGAAGACCTACAAGAAGGAGATGAGCCGGATCCTCCTCCAGGAGCGCCGCTACGAGACGAAGGACATGAAGCGGGACCTCCGGGAGGCGTACGCGGCCTACATCAAGCCCTGGCTCGACCGCGGGAAGCCGAACGCCCCCAAGGAGATCGAGTACGACTTCTCGGGCTACCGGTGGGTGTACAAGACGTGGTGGGGCTTCGCGCTGGCGAAGGGGGAGGCGGCGAAGAAGCTCGCGGCGGCCGGGGGGACGGAGGCGGCGAAGCGCCTCCTCGCCGCCCTCCTCCGGGCCCTCGACGAGGTCGTGAAGGAGGACCGGGCGCTCGCGCAGTCCCGTCCCGTCGCCTTCAGCATGCACGACCAGGTCCCCGCCATCCGGCGGTACGCGGCCCTCACCTACCGCGACGCCCTGGTCTCTGCCCTCGGATCCCTGAAGGACGGGGCGGCCCTCTCCTGGCTCCTGGGGAAGGGGCTGGAAAGCGTCGCGAAGTGGCAGCGGAGCCGCCGCTCCGATCTCGCCCGCATCGCCCTCCTGGACGCCCTGGCCCGGACGGGGGCGGCGGCCGTGAAGCCCCTCCTGGTCTCCGCCGCGGAGTCCGCCTCGCGCCGGCTCCGGATCGTGGGGCTCGAGGGCCTGGCCCGGCTCCCCGAGGAGCGGCGGGCGCTGCGGGAGCGCCTGACCGGGGCGCTCCTCACCGACCCCTGCTTCGCGGTCCGGGTGGCCGCGCTCGAGGCCCTCTCGAGGACCGCCGCCGGCCCGGCGGCCGTGCCCGCCCGGGCCCGGGCCCTCGAGACGGAGATCCAGGGGGAGAACGGGATCCTACGCACCCACCTCCGGAACGCCCTCCGCAAGATCGTGGGGCGGGACCTGGGGGACGCCCCGGAGAGCTGGCTCGCCTGGTACCGGAAGCACGAGAAGGCGATCCGGGACGGGACCTGGCAAAAGGGCGGGGACGAGGGCGGGACCGTCAAGGACGAGCGGGAGACCGTGTCGTTCTACGACATCCGCACGATCTCGAAGCGCATCCTCGCCCTCATCGACGCCTCGGACACGCTCATCATCCCCGTGGACATCGAGCTCGCGAAGACGAAGAACTTCTTCGAGTGGAACGCCCTCGCCAAGAAGGACCGGAACTACGTCTCCCAGTACGACCTCCTGAAGCGGGAGACGCTGGGCATGGTGGAGAAGCTCCGCCCCGGCTCGCGGTTCAATCTCCTGCTCATGAACGGTTCGAACCAGCTCACCCCGTTCTGCAAGCAGGGCATGGCCGCCGCGGGGGCGCGCGCGAAGAAGGAGGTGGCGGCGTTCCTCGACCACGTGGTGGTGGGCGGCTGGGCCCCCCAGATCGAGGGGCTCTTGGAGGCCTCCCGGATGGCGGGGACCGATCCGTGGGGCGGGGAGCCCCCGGACGCCCCCGCCGTGGACACGATCTTCCTCCTCTCGGACGGCGTGCCCAGCGGGGGACCCATCGTGTACGGTCCCGCGATCGTGGACGACGTCCGGCGCCGGCACCGGTTCCTCCGGATCGTCATCCACACCATCCGCATCGGCGACTTCAAGGACACCGCGGAGGAGGTGATGAAGGGGATCGCCGAGGCCACCGGCGGGAAGTACACCTGGCGCAAGAAGCCCTGACGCCCGGCCCCCGGACGGGGGGCGCAAGGCCTACCGGTCGCGGGGGACGGCCAGCATCCTCTCCAGGGACCGGCACGCGCCCCGGCGGACGTCCTCCGGGACCTCGATCTCGAACACGCCCTCCAGGAGCGAACGCCGCACCGCCCGGAGGTCGATCATCTTCATGTAGGGACAGTGGAGGCGGCAGCCGATGCACCCGTCGGCCACGATGAACTCCTTGTCCGGGTGCATCCGCTTCAGGCGGTCCACCAGGGCCCACTCCGTGGCGATGACGAAGGTCTTCGCCTCCGGGTGGCGTTCCACGGCGGCGAACATGCCGGTCGTGGAACAGACCTCGTCGGCCATCTCGATCACGTCCTCCCGGCACTCGGGGTGGGCGATGATGATCGTCTGGGGATCGTCCCGCTGCGACTCCCGGACGTTGGCGCCGCGGAGCACGTCGTGGGTGGGGCAGGCCCCGTCGTAGATCACGATCTCCTTCTCGGGCACCTGCCTCGCCACCCAGCGGCCGAGGTTCCGGTCGGGGGTGAAGAGGATCCGGTCCGTGTCCAGGCTGCGGACCACGCTCACCGCATTGGCGGAGGTGCAGCAGATGTCCGAGAGCGCCTTCACCTCCGCGGAGGAGTTCACGTAGGTGACCACGGTGTACCCCGGGTAGCGCTCCTTCCATTCCTCCAGGGATTCGGGGGTGATCGAGTCCGCGAGCGAGCATCCCGCGGCGAGATGCGGGAGGAGGACCCGCTTCCCGGGGTTCAGGATCTTCGCGGACTCCGCCATGAAGTGCACGCCGCAGAACACGATCGTGGACTGGGCGCACTCCCGGGCCTCCACGGAGAGCCCGAGGGAATCGCCCACGATGTCCGCGATCTCCTGGACCTCGGGGAGCTGGTAGTTGTGGGCGAGGATCACGGCGTCCCGCTCCCGGGCGAGGGTACGGATCTCCGCGCTCAGGCGCCGCACTTCCTTCTCGTCCACGCGGGAAAAGGCCTCCGGCGCGATCCTCACCGCGCCCGCGCAACCGCCGTCCGCCATGATCGCCTCCCGGCTCGCGGATACCGAACCGCGACTGTGGTACCCGGCGGGCGGGAGGGAGGGAAGAAATGACCGCCGGGGGGACCCGGTGGACAGGAGTGCGGGGAAGCGTGAGAATGACTCCAACCGAAAGGGAGCCTCCCATGTGCCCTGCCGCGAACACCCCTTCCGAGGATGGAGAGGTCAACTCGTACACTTCCGAGACCGGGGGATTGCTGACCTCCATGCCGGTCATCCACGTGAACGGCATGATCACCTCGGGGTCTACCCACCGCGATACCTGCGTCGCGCTCGGCGAGGCCGTGGGGTGCCCCGTGTGGGGGATCTACAACCTCTACGGCGGCGACATCGCGCGGTCGGTGGGGGAGCTTCTCCGGAAGGCGGCGGCTTCGGGAGTCCTGCCGGCGTCCGTCTCGGAACGCCTCGACCGGATCGGGCCGAAGCTCGAGTCGGGAGTGGGGTTCGTGGAGGACGTGGGCGAGTGCATGCTCCGGTGGTTCCAGAGCGCGGGCCAGAAGAGCCTCGCGGACCGGGTGTTGAAGGCCCTCACCGTGAACCTCGGCGAACAGGCCAAGCGGGTGCTCCTCCACTGGCTCTTCCTCGACTTCCCGGCGACCTCGAGGCTCATCGAGGAGACGGCCCGCCGGCTGGCGGAGGACGGCGTGGCCCGCATCGTGTGCCACAGCCAGGGGAACCTCATCACCTGCAACGCGCTCGAAGCCCTCATCTGGCTCCGGAAACCGGACCCCCTCGGGGACGTCCGCGTCTTCGGGCTCGCCTCGCCGATCCCCGTGTGGCCCGAGACGGTCTCCTCGGGCGCCCGGATCTGGCTCTACTCCTTCGAGGAGGATCCCATCACGTGGCTCAGCCTCCTCACGAGCTTCCGGAGCGCCAAGCGATCGGGTTCCTCGGGGACCGGCGTGGGCCTGGACGCCCACGCCGCGACGCTCTACCAGGAGAGGTCGGGGGTCGTCCGGGACCTCCGAAACGACCTGGGACTCCCGGCGGACCCGGGCGCCGCCGAGGGAGCCACGCTCGCCCGCTCGGGCAAGCCGCCGGGTCCCGGGACCGCTGGGAGGCGGAGAAGGCGGGGAGGGAAAGGGGAGGGTCTTCCGGGCCGGGGAAGGGGGGTGCGGGCGGCG
>JAOZQC010000317.1 GCA_029932425.1 Planctomycetota bacterium
GGAGCCGGCGCGGCCGGCGCGCCGGGCGAAGCCCGCCCGCGCCGCCCCCCGGGAGCGCGCGGAGCCGCGGCCCCCGGAGAAGGAGCCGCGGCGGGTCCCCCCGGACGAGTCGAGCTGGCTCGACAACCTCCCCCTCTACCTCGGCATCCTTCTGGCGGTGGCCGCCGTGGCGGCCGCCGTGGTCCTGCTCCTCTGAGATGCCGGGCCGGGGTCCCCGGGGCCGCGCCCCGCGACCGTTCGTTCCGGAGTGGGTCCGTCAGGGAGGGGCGGGCCCGACGGCACCTCCGCGGTCTCCCCGGGCGGTCCTCCCTCCCCCCCGGCGCCTCGCATTCCGGAGGTGAGGCGGGGTGCCGATCCGGTACTCCGCCCGGTGCGCCTCCTCTCGAGTCGCCGCCGGGACCCCGCGCCGACGGCGGGGCCGGTCCCCGCCCGTCACCCGAAGAGCGGCGCCGGGCCCGGTTCCCCGCCCGTGCCGTCGAGAGAGGGGAGGGCCTTCCTCCTCCATCCGGGGGTGAACGGTTTCCTCGGGCGCGAACGTGCGCGAAGGGTACGAATGCTCCCGCCCCCGTATCTCACTCGTCCGAGGAGTAGTAGCCCTGGTAGCCGTACCCGTACCCGTAGCCGTAGCCGTAGCCCCGCTGGCGCATGCGGATGTTGTTGAGGATGGCGCCGGTGGGCTCCCGGCCCACCGAGGCCAGGACCTGCTTGCCCTGCTCGATGAGCCGCCAGGAGGTCTTGCCCAGGGAGATGACGATGAAGATGCCCTCCACGTGGGGAGCCAGGAGGCACGTGTCCGTCACCGCCACCAGGGGCGGGGTGTCGAAGATGACCTTGGCGTAGGCTTCCGACGCCTCCTCGAGGATCTCCCCCATCCGGTGCCCCCCGAGCAGCTCCGCGGGATTCGGAGGAATGGGGCCGGAGGGGAGGATGAAGAGGTTCTTCACGTCCGTGGGACAGACCGCCTCGCCGAGAGCGGCGGAACCCACCAGGCAGTTCGTGAGCCCCACCCGGTTGGGGATCCCCAGCGCCTGGTGCACCCGGGCGCGGCGGAGGTCCGCGTCCACCAGGAGGACCGGTCCCCGGTCCGCCTGGGCCATGGTGATCGCCAGGTTCACGGCCACGGTGGTCTTTCCCTCGCTGGGCCCCGCGCTGGTGATGAGCAGGCTGCGGATCTCGCGGTCCCGCCGGGAGAAGAGGATGCCCGTGCGCACGGAGCGGAAGGCCTCCGCCACCCCGGACCGCGGCTTCTCGAGCACGTAGGTGTCCCGCTTCTCGCGGTCGGGGATCTGGGGGATGTAGCCCGTGTCCGGCACCCCCACCAGGCGGTCGAAGTCCTCCTTCCCCTTGATGGTGTCATCCAGGAACTCGAGGAAGAAGGCGCTGCCGAAGGACAGGAAGACGGCGGCCAGCACCGTGAGCACGTAGATGAGCATGGAGTTCGGCCGCACCTGCCGGGCGTCGCGGAGCCGGGCGGGCCGCTCCACCTCGATGTTCTGCAGCATCAGGGGGCCGGCCGCTTCCCCGCCCGAGGTGCCCTGGGGGATGCTCAACGCCTCGAGATCCCGGTCGAGGACCCGTTCCTCCCTCTCCAGGCGGGCCACCTCGTCCCGGGCCTCGATCACTCTCGCGAAGAGGCGGTTGAACTCCTGGGCGCGGTTCTCCGTCTCGTCCCTCCGCTCCGCGAGCTCGGAGATGATCCGCTCCGTGCGGCGCCCGGCCTCCAGGTAGCGGATGATCGTGGCCTCCACCTCGCGCCCGAGCTCGACCTCCGTCGTCCGCAGCCTCTCCCGCCAGCGGCGCACCTGGAGGCTCTCGTCCGTGAGCCCGGGGGGCATGAGGGTGCGTTCCTGCTCCAGGTTGCGGATCCGGGCCCGGAGGGTGGTGATGTTGTCGCTGGCCTCCACCGCGGGGAGGGCCAGCACCGCCAGGTCGTCCACGAGCACCTCGGCCACCGTCCGGCCCTCTCCGTGTTCTCCGCTCAGCTCCAGGGTGACGGGTTCCCCGGGGGCCTCCCGGATCCGCACCCCCGCCATCGCCAGCACCTCCCGGACGTGTTCCTCCTCCGGCTTCCGCTCGATCCGCCGGCGCTCCAGGTCCGCGATGCGGCTCGCCAGGGACTCCGCTTCCTGCTCCGCGAGGTTCTTCGGGTTCTCGAGACCGAGGTGCGCGTACTTCCTCCGGAAGTCCCGCTGCGCCTCCGCCAGCGTCTCCCTGGCGTCCGCCAGGCGCCGCTCGAGCCGGGTGCGCTGCTCGCGGAGGAGGGCCCGCTGCTTGGCGAGGGTGTCCTCGCGTTCCCCCTTGGACAGGTCCCGGTAGAACTCCGCGTAGAGGTTCACGAAGAAGACCGCGATCCCGGGATCCCGGGCCTCGAACGTCAGCTCCGAGAGGTAGGTGTTGGGGATCGGCCGGGCCTGGACCCCGGCCAGGAAGGCGTCGTCGTCGTACCCCCAGAGCCCCTCGATCACCTTCTTCCGGATCGACCGGAGCCCGGGGTCCTTCCGGGAAGAGAGATCCTGGGGCAGATCGTAGAGATGCCCCCGGGCCTCCCCGGCCTCGTAGCCGAGCCAGCGGAGCAGCTCCCCGCCGTGCAGCCCCGCCAGCGCCTTCCGGGCCGCCTCCCCGGGATCGCCCGGCACGCCCTTCCCGAGCCGGGAGCGGATCACGTGGGCCGCCCGGTCCAGCACCCGGTCCGCCCACATGGGCTGGCTCGTGAGGAGGTTGTACTGCGTGTTGTAGAAGACCTGGTCCTCCTCGAAGGAGTAGGTGACCTCCTTCGAGGAGCGGCGGAGCGGCTCCCGGATGATCTTGAGCTTCGCCGCCGCCCGGAAGGCCGGCACCTGCCTCGAGTGGTAGAACCAGCCCGCCCCGAGCACGGCCGCTCCGATGAGGAGGATGAGCCACCAGTGCTTCCGGATGATCCCCAGGTACTCGGCGAGGAGAGGCCCGCGGTTCGCCATCAGATCCAGCTCTCGTCGATCCAGACCCGGTCTCCGGGACGCAGCGGGAAGTCGGCGGCCTCGCCGTCGAAGACCGCCTGCAGGTCGACGTGGTACACGCGCGGCTTCGGGCCCTTCCCCAGCCGCATCACCCGGATGTCGCGCAGCTTGGCGAACTCCGCGAGCCCTCCAGCCAGGGTGATGAGACGCGTGAGGGTCATGCCCCGCTCCCAGGGAAACTCCCCGGGCTGCCGGACGTGGCCGAGAATGTAGACGGACTGGCTCTCCCGGGAGTCCACGGTGATCGTGTCGCCGGGCTCGAGCACGATGTCGAGGTCGGCCTTCCCCTCGGAGATGATCTTCCCCACGTCGATGGGAGGGCTGAAGGTCCGCTCCCCCGTCCGGGGATCCACCCGGATCACGCGGACCCGGTCCACCGCCGCCTGGTCCGTGAACCAGCCCGCCATGGAGAGCACCTGCACGAGCGACACCCGCTTGTCGTCGGGCAGGCGGTACTCCCGGGGGGACTTCACCGCCCCGGCCACGTAGACGTACTTGGGGGCGTACTCCACCACCGTCACGGTGACGAAGGGGGGGTTCACCACCCGGCGGTAGATCTTCTCCAGCTCCGCCTCGAGCTCGGGGATCCGGCGCCCCGCGGCCCGGACCACGGGGGGCGTCTCCGCCGGCCCCTCTCCGCTCTCCAGGTAGATCGGGATCTCGCCGCTCGCCGGGATCCGCTTCTCGATCGTCAGGTTCTCGTGCCCCTGGACCCGGACCCGAATCAGGTCTCCGGGGTACAGGGGGTAGTCCTTCCGGCTCGCCGCCTCGAGGAAGGGGCGCAGGGCTTCCGGGGGAACCCCCGTCTCCCGGCTCGCCCGGGTGGGCGGACCCTCCGGGACCAGATCCGGCGGGGGCGCCTGGCAGGAGGCCAGGAGGAGGGTCAGGCCGGCGGCGAGGAGTGGTCTCTGCATGGTTCGGCCCATTCTATTGCCCGTCCCGAAGAGGCGCAAAGCCCCGGACCGACGTCCGGGGCCTTGGGCGCTCTCCGTTCCCGGGGCGGTGGTCAGAGCTCGATGGTGATCCCCAGGGAGAAGACGTTCTGGTTGAAGTCGCCGTCCGTCTGGATGCGGACGGGGGATCCGCCCGGCGTGGCGCTGAGCAGCTCGGTCTCCCTCCGCGACGTCTGGATCCGGTACAGGTAGCGGGCCTCGAGGTTCACCTGCTTGAACAGGCGGTAGCTCAGTCCGGCGCCCGCGGAGATCAGGGTCCGGATCGGCCCGTCCGTGGGGACGTTGTGCGTCCAGGAGAGCGTCACGTCCGCCCGGAGCTTCTTCGGCATGAGCTCCTCGAAGGCGGTGACGGCCAGGCGGTGGTCGACCCGGTAGTTGGAGATCGCCGACCAGGAGATCTCGCGGGCCCCCTCGAACTGGAACCGCGTCTCCCGCTGGTTCCAGGGCTTGAAGATCACGCGGGCCAGGGCCGTCCCCCCCGCGTACTCGTGGTCGTCCGCGAGGAGACCGGAGGACTGGGTGTCCCACTCCAGGAAGCCGCCCTCGAGCACGAACTTGAGCTTCTTCGAGAAGAGGATCCCCTCGAAGCCGAGGGTGTACTCGCGGATCGCGGCGTCGTTCAGGAGCTCCTTGCGGAAGTGGAGGTCCGTGTACTCGAACCGCACGTAGACGCGCTTCTCCTCGAGGAAGGGAGGGGCGAAGCCGATCTCGGCCGTCCCCTTGTGGGAGCGCTGGTTCGCCTGCTGGAAGAAGTCGTGGGAGAAGTCCCACCAGTCGAAGTCGTACCGGGTGGAGAAGTCGAAGGCGTTCCA
>JAOZQC010000318.1 GCA_029932425.1 Planctomycetota bacterium
ACGGATCTGCGGCTCGCTCAGGGCGTCGAGGCTCCGGGTCCGCAGGGCGGTCACCTCCCGGACGCGCTCCACGGCCCGGTTCCGGGCGATCCGGAAGAGATAGCCGCGGAACCGCTCCGGGTCGCGGAGGTTCCCGATCCGGGCGAACGCGGCCACGAACGTCTCCTGGGCCACGTCCTGCGTGAGATGCCAGTCCCTAACGAGCGGCCGGATCACCGCGCAGACCGGCTTCTTGAACATCTCCACCAGGAGCTCGAAGGCCTCCATGTCTCCCTCCTTCGCCCGCCTCGCCAGCCCCGCCCAGGCTTCCTGCACGCGCACCCTCCCTGACCGATGTCGTGAAACCGCGGATTCGGTTGCGGGAATCCGCAAGGAGGGGGCCCGACGGCGGCCCGGCGGCCGGACCCGGGAATCGCGCCGGGGAGGGGGGACGCCGGGGGGAGGGGAGACGGCCCGCGGCGCGATTCCCCCGGGCCCGGGAGAGGGAAGAGGCCGGGCGGGATCAGAAGGAGCGCATCCCCCCGCACCGGGGGCATTCCCAGGTGATGTTGTTGCAGGTCAGGCCCCAGGCGTTCTCCTCGAAGCACCCGGGACAGATGGTGAACCCGCACGCGCACGCGTGGCAGAACGGGAACTCCCGCTCGCAGATCGTGCAGACGTACTTCCGTCCCCGGCGTCGAGGCGGGGCATGGCCCTTCAGGGCCTCCTCGATCTCCTCCGCCCGGTCCGCGCCCGCGGGGGTCTCACGTCCCCGCTTCCGGAGGATCCGCTTCCTTCGGGGCATCGTCCTTCTTCTCCGGCGGGTTCAGGGCGGCGGTGATCTTCGAGTTCACGAGGTTCAGCATCTCCTGGAAGTCCGCCTGCGCCCGGGAGAGCTCGGCGAGGAGCGGGTGGGTCTTGACGAACTCGTCGAGAGCGGCCAGCTCGCGCTTCTCGGCCACCTCCACGGGCTCCCCCTTCCTCTCCTTCTCGTGGATCGTCCTCTGCATCTCCTCGCGCTTCCGGATCTTCTCCACCGCCTCGCGGTCCGCCACCACGGCCGCCTCCGCACGGCGCAGCGCCTGGAAACGCTCGGAGTTCGAGATCGCCCGGGAGAGCTTCGCGGCCAGCTCGAGCACTTCGTCCATCATTCCTCCTCCGGCCGGCTCTCGAAGGTGAACTCGGATCCGGCCACGTCGACGAGCACCCTGCTCCCCTCCCGCACCGAGCCATCGAGGAGTCGTTTCGCCAGGGCGTTCTGGATGTCCTTCTGGATGACCCGCTTCAGGGGCCTGGCTCCGAAGGCCGGGTCGTAGCCCCTCCGGGCCAGCTCCTTCTCGGCGGCCGGAGTGAGCTCGAGCCGGATCCGCTTCGGCGCCAGCAGGGCGGCGAGCCTCCGGATCTGGATCTTCACGATGCCCTCGAGATCCTCCTCGGTCAAGCGCCGGAAGACGATCACGTCGTCCAGGCGGTTGAGGAACTCGGGACGGAAGTGGTTCTTCAGCTCCGCGGTGACGCGCCTCTCCATCTCCTCCTCGGAGACCCCCGGCTCCCCGGAGAAGTGCCGGCTCCCGATGTTCGAGGTCATGATCACCACGGTGTTCTTGAAGTTCACGGTCCGGCCCTGGCCGTCCGTGAGCCGGCCGTCGTCGAGAAGCTGGAGCAGCGCGTTGAAGACCTCGGGGTGCGCTTTCTCCACCTCATCGAAGAGCACCACGGTGTAGGGCCGCCGGCGCACCGCCTCCGTGAGCTGTCCGCCCTCCTCGAAGCCCACGTACCCCGGGGGAGCCCCCACGAGACGGGAGACGGTGTGCCTCTCCTGGTACTCCGACATGTCGAGGCGCACCATGGCGTTCTCGTCGTCGAAGAGGAACTCGGCGAGGGCGCGGGCCAGCTCCGTCTTGCCCACCCCGGTGGGTCCGAGGAAGAGGAAGGAGCCGATGGGCCGGTTCGGGTCCTGGAGCCCCGCCCGGGCCCGGCGCACCGCCTCCGCCACGGCGGTCACCGCCCGGTCCTGCCCCACGATCCGCTCGTGGAGCCTCTCCTCCATGTGGATCAGCTTCTCCACCTCCCCTTCCACGAGCTTGCTCACCGGGATCCCGGTCCAGGAGGACACCACCTCCGCCACGTGCTCCGCGGTGACCTCCTCCTCGAGCATGGGGTGACCCGCCTGGATCTCCTCCAGCCGCTTCCGGGCCTCCGCGAGCTTCTGCTCCAGCGCGGGGATGCGCCCGTAGCGGATCTCGGCCACCTTCTGGAGGTCGCCGGCCCGCTGCTCGCGCTCCTCCTCGAGCCTCGCGGCCTCCAGCTCCTCCTTGGCCTCCCGGAGCTCGCGGATGACGGCCTTCTCGTTCTCCCACTGGGCCTTCATCCCGGAAGCCGTCTCGCGGTGCGCGGCCAGCTCCCTCTCCAGGTTCGCCAGGCGCTCCCGGCTCGCCTCGTCCTTCTCCTTCTTCAGGGCCTCCCGCTCGATCTCGAGCTGCATGATGCGCCGCTCCACCTGGTCCAGCTCGCGGGGCATGGAGTCGATCTCGATCCGGAGGCGCGAGGCCGCCTCGTCGATCAGGTCGATGGCCTTGTCGGGCAGGAACCGGTCGGAGATGTACCGCTCGGAGAGGGTGGCCGCGGCCACGAGAGCCGAGTCCCGGATGCGCACCCCGTGATGGACCTCGTACCGTTCCTTGAGTCCCCGGAGGATGGCGATGGTGGCCTCCACGGAGGGCTCGCCGATGAGCACGGGCTGGAACCTCCGCTCGAGGGCGGCGTCCTTCTCCACGTGCTTGCGGTACTCGTCCAGCGTGGTGGCCCCGATCGCCCGGAGCTCCCCCCGAGCCAGGGCCGGCTTCAGCATGTTCGCGGCGTCCGCGGCCCCCTCGGCGGCGCCGGCCCCCACCAGGGTGTGCATCTCGTCGATGAAGAGGATGATCTCCCCGGCGGCGTCCGTGATCTCCTTGAGCACGGCCTTCAGGCGCTCCTCGAACTGGCCGCGGTACTTCGCTCCCGCCACCAGCGCCCCGAGGTCCAGGGCGAGCACGCGCTTCCCCTTGAGCCCCTCGGGCACGTCCCCGGCCACGATCCGCCGGGCCAGGCCTTCCGCGATCGCCGTCTTGCCCACCCCCGGCTCGCCGATGAGCACGGGGTTGTTCTTCGTGCGCCGGGAGAGGATCTGCATCACGCGGCGGATCTCCTCGTCCCTGCCGATGACCGGATCGAGCTTCCCCTGCCGCGCCAGCTCGGTGAGATCCCGGCAGTAACGCTGGAGCGCCTGGAACTTGTCCTCCGGGGAGGGGTCCGTCACCCGGTGGCTGCCCCGCAGATCCGCCAGGGCCTTCAGGAGGTCCTCGTGCCGGACCCCCAGCGTCTTCACCAGCTCCGCGGCCCGGCTCTCCCGCTCCCCGAGGATCGCGAGCAGGAGATGCTCCGTGGAGACGTACTCGTCCTTCATGCGGTCGGCTTCCTTCTCCGCCGCCTCGAGCACCGCCGCGGTGCGCGGCGAGAGGTACACCTCCCCGCCCGGCCCCGACACCTGGGGCAGGGACTCGAGGGCCCGTTCCGCCTCGCGGCGCACGAGCTCCGGGTCCACCCCCACCTTCGTGAAGAGCGGTCGGACGAGCCCCTCCGGCTGCCCGATGAGGGCCAGCAGGAGGTGCTCGGGGGTGAGCTCCTGGTGGCTCCGGTCCCGGGCCAGGCGGTGGGCCTCCTGGATCGCCTCCTGGCTCTTCACCGTCAGCTTGTCCTGGCGCATGGATCCTCCTTTGGCGCCCCCGCGGCACCGCCCCCCGAAACGCAACCCCCATGCCGGAGGGGAGGTGGCCTACCCAAGTCGCTTTTCGAGCTGGGGTTACGCGGGCCCTCCCCCGGCAGAGGCCCGGAGGGGTGACAGATTGTCAGGCGATCAGGAGCGCGGGGCCGCCGCCCCGGGAAGGCCGAGGCCCTCCATCACCGAGAGCAGGCGGGCACGGTTCTCCCGGCTCATGGGGACCAGGGGGAGGCGAAGCCCCTCCCGGATCCAGCCCATCTCGGCCAGCGCGGTCTTCACGGGCACCGGATTCGACTCGAGGAAGAGCGCCCGGGCCAGGGGGAAGAGGCGGTCGTGGAGCTCGAGGGCCGTCCGGAAGTCTCCCCCCAGGGCGGCGTCGATCATCCGGGCGGTCTCCCCGGGCGCCACGTTGGCGAGCACGGAGATCACCCCCCGCGCCCCCGCCGCGATCATGGGCACCGCCAGCGGGTCGTCGCCGGAGAGGATCACGAGGTCCGTCGCCTCCCGGAGGAGGCTCACCCGGAGGACGCTCCCGCCCGCCTCCTTCAGGGCCACGATGTTCGGGTGGGCGGCGAGGGCGGCGGCGGTGGCGGGCTCGATGGCCACGCCGGTCCGACCCGGGACGCTGTAGAGGCAAAGGGGGAGATCCACGGCGTCCGCGATCGCCCGGTAGTGGGCGAGGAGCCCGGCCTGGGTGGGCTTGTTGTAGTAGGGGGTCACGAGGAGCAGGGCGTCCGCCCCCGCTTCCGCGGCCCGCCGGGAGCTCTCCACGGCATGGGCGGTGTCGTTGGAGCCGGTGCCGGCGATGACGGGAACCCGGCCGCCGGCCGCCTCCCGGGCCGCCTGCACCAGCGCCAGGCGCTCCTCCTCGCGGAGGGTGGGGGATTCCCCGGTGGTGCCGGAGACGAGGATGCCCCGGGTTCCCGCCTCGACGTGCCGGCGCACGAGGTCGCGCACGGTGTCGAGGTCCACCTCCCCGTCGCGGAGGGG
>JAOZQC010000319.1 GCA_029932425.1 Planctomycetota bacterium
GACGTGGCGGTGGTGGAGGCGCGCGAGGCCCCGCCCGGCTTCCACGCCCGGCGGGATGCCCGGGGCAAGCACTACCGGTACCGGATCCTCTGCCGGCGGACCCCCTCCCCCCTGGACCGCCGGACCGTCTACCGGGTCCCCGCGGACCTGGACGTGGGGGCCATGCAGGCCGCCGCGGCCCGCCTCCGCGGTCGCCACGACTTCTCGGCCTTCCGGAACGCGGGCTCCGTGCCGGGCCCCGCGGTGCGCGAGCTCCGTCGCCTTGACATCCGCCGGTCCGGTGACTACATTGCCATCGACGCCGTGGGCGACGGGTTCCTCTACCGGATGGTGCGGAACCTGGCGGGAACGCTGGTGCAGGCGGGCCGGGGCCGGGTGACGCCCGAAGAGGTGGCAAGGATCCTCGCCGGCCGGGACCGGCGGCGGGCCGGGCCCGCGGCGCCCGCGCGAGGGCTCTGCCTCGTGGAGGTGTTCTACTGAGTCCGCATCCGACGCGCCGGATCGCGACGAGGGCGGTTCTCCGGAGGGGGACGGCCCTTTTCGATTCGGGCGCTCCGGCCCGGCGGGAAGGGGAGATCGCCCCGGCCCGCGGGGGCTGGTTCCGGGCCGGGAGAGGGGCCCGGGGGGGGATCCGCCGGAAACGTTGGGAGGGGTCCCGGCCGCTGCTATATTCCCGGGGTTCCCCGGTGCACTCCGCATCTCTCGGCCCCGGCCGTCGGATCGGTTTCGAACCGAGGAGGAACGACTCTTGAAGATCAGGATCAGCGGTCGCGGCGACGAGGTCACGGCCGCCATGAAGCAGAGGGCCGAGGAGAAGGTACGCAAGCTCCTCCGGTTCTACGAGCGGATCACCTGGGCCGACGTGGTCCTGTCGGTGGAACGCGAGCGGCACCGGGCCGAGATCAGCGCGGGCCTGAACCGCGGGGCGACGGTCGTGGGGAAGGCGGAGAGCGACACGATGATCGGCGCGATCGACGAGGCCGCGGACCGGATCGCGCGGCAGCTCAGGAAGCACAAGGCGAAGCTGGCGGACCGGAGGCCGCCGCGGTCGGCTCCGGCTCCGGAAGCGGCAGCGGAGGACTGACCCGGGCCGGGATCGGCGCCACGCGGGTCCGGCCGTCTCCAGATCGAGGAGCGCATGCAGTTCTCGAAACTCGTCAAGAAGAAGAACGTGTTCTCGGACCTCGCCAGCCCGGAGCGGGAAGGCCTGCTGCGCGAGATGGTGACGAAGCTCCGGGAGAACGAGGAGCTCACCGAGGCCGACGTGGAGCCCGTGTACGAGGCGCTGCTGGAGCGGGAGCGCCTGGGCAGCACCGGGATCGGCAAGGGGGTGGCGATTCCCCACATCCGGTACGAGGGGGTCGACCACGTGGTGGTGGGGGTGGGCCGTTCGGCGAACGGCCTCGACTTCTCGGCGGTGGACGGGGAGCCGGTGAAGGTCGTGTTCCTCATCATCGCCCCTCCCGCGAAGAACGATGAGTACCTGAGCGCCCTGCGCTGGGTGACGATGGCGGCCCGGGACGACTACAACAACAAGCTGCTCCAGGGCGCCCGCACGCCGACGGAGTTCGTGGAGCTGTTCCGGGACATCGAGGAGACGATGTAGCCCTCGAAGCCGGAGGGAGAGGGCGGGAGCCCGCTCCTCTCCGCCTCGCCGCTTCCCCTCCCCGAGACGCCTCATGAAAGACGAGAGCCTGGAGCGCGATCTGGAGATCGTGAACGAGTACGGTCTCCACCTCCGGCCGGCGGGCAGGTTCGTGAAGGTGGCGAGCCGGTTCGCCTCCGAGGTTCGCGTCTCGGTGGACGGCGGGGAGGAGGTGGACGGCAAGTCGCTCCTCGCCCTCGCCACCCAGGCCGCGGAGAAGGGCCGGACCATCCGGGTGAGGGTGCGCGGCGCGGACGCCCGGGAAGCCCTGGAAGCCCTCACGCGGCTGGTCGCGGGCGGCTTCGCGGAGTCGGGAGAGGAGGAGTGAGCCGGCCGTGGAAATGAAGGAAGGCATCCCCGTCTCTCCGGGCATCGCGATCGCGCGGGCGTTCCCCCTGGATTCCGAGGAGCTCGTGGTCAGCGCCCGTCCCATCCCCCCGGAGGGGGTCGAGGAGGAGTGCCGTCGTTTCCGCGAGGCGGTGGAGACCGCGGTGGAGGAGGTGGAGGCCCTCCGGCGGTCGGGGGCCATGCCGGACGAGGTGGCGCAGATCTTCGACGCCCACGTCCAGATCCTCAGGGATCCGAAGATCCACCGGGACGTGGAGGCGAAGATCCGGCAGGACCTCCTCCCCGCCGAGTTCTCGGTCCGCAGCGTCTTCCTCAGGCACGCGCGCCGGCTGGAGCAGCTCGAGGACGGTTACTTCGCGGAGCGGGCCCGGGACGTCCGGGACATCGAGAACCGCATCCTGCGGATGCTCCAGGGCGCCCGGCAGAACCAGATCGCGTGTCTCACCGAGCCCGTGGTCATCGTGGCCCGGGATCTCACCCCCTCCCAGACCGCGGCCCTCGACCGGGAGAAGGTCTGCGGCATCGCCGTCGACCTCGGAGGCCGGACCTCCCACACCGCCATCATGGCGCGGAGCATGGGCGTCCCCGCCGTGGTGGGCCTGCAGGACGTGAGCGCCCGGGTGGAGGAAGGGGCCCTGGTGGTGGTGGACGGGAACCACGGCCGCGTGATCGTGGCCCCCGACTCCGATACGCGGGAGAAGTACGAGCTCCTGCGCCGGGCCTACGAGTCCTACCGGGTGCAGGTGGAGGAGGGCCGGCATCTCCCCGCGGAGACGCTGGACGGCCACCAGCTCCGCCTGTGCGGCAACATCGAGTGCCCGGAGGATGCGGAGAAGGTGCTGGCGGCGGGAGGGGACGGAGTGGGCCTCTTCCGGACCGAGTTCCTCTTCCGGGACCCCCGGCGTCCGCCCACGGAGGAGGAGCACTACGAGGCCTACCGCCGCTGCGCGGAGATCCTCGGCGGCCGGCCCCTCGTGATCCGGACCTTCGACCTGGGCGGAGACAAGATGCACCTGGGACCCGCGCTGGGGGAGAGGAACCCCTTCATGGGCCTCCGCTCGCTCCGCTTCTGCCTCTGGCAGCCGGAGATCTTCCTGCCCCAGCTCAAGGGTATCCTGCGGGCCGCTCCCCACGGCGAGATCCGGATCATGTTTCCCATGGTGGCCACCGTGGACGAGGTCCGCCGGGCGAAGGTGTACCTGGACCAGGCCCGGCGGGAGCTCCGGCGGGAGGGGAAGGATCACCGGGCCGACATCCCCCTCGGGATCATGGTGGAGACCCCCTCCGCCGCCCTCACCGCCGATCTGCTGGCGGAGGAGGTGGACTTCTTCTCCGTGGGCACCAACGACCTGATCCAGTACACCCTCGCCGTGGACCGGGGGAACGAACGGGTGGCGGGCCTCTACCAGCCGGCCCACCCGGCGATCCTCCGCCTGCTCTCCGAGGTGATCGAGGTGGGCATCCGGAAGGACGTGAAGGTCTCGGTGTGCGGGGAGATCTGCGGCGAGCCCATCTACACGCTGCTCCTCCTGGGCATGGGACTCCGTGATCTCTCCATGGCCCCCGCGATGATCCCGCTCGTGAAGCGCGTGGCCCGGTCCGTGACCATGGAGCGGGCCCGCGAGGTGGCCTCCGCCGCCATCGGCCGGGCGGACCCCGTGGAGACCGAGCGCTGCCTGCGCGAGGGCCTGCACGAGGTCCTCCCCGTTCTCGCCTGATCCCCTCCGCCCTCCGCCCGGGCGTCCCCCCCCTCCCCGAGGGCGAACCGGGCCGGTGGATTCCCCTGTCAAGCGGATTCTCCGCGTCGAATTCTCTCGACGAAATTCGGTCAAGTGGGGGGGGCGAGTTTCCGACAAGGAAGGCGGTCATGCCAGAGAACGACAGCGTACATGGTCCGAGGGGTGCCCCATGCTCAAGAAGGTGAAGAGCCTCATTGGACTGGACATCGGCTCCAACTGCGTGAAGGCCGTGGAGCTCACGCAGCTGGGGGGAGACCTGGTGGTCACCGGGTACGGGCAGTCGGAGATCCTGTCCGAGGGATCCCAGGCGGACGCCATCCTCGATGTCCTCCAGAACAACTCCTTCCGGACGAAGCGGGTGGCGACGGCGGTGTCCGGAAAGTCGGTGATCGTCCGCTACCTGACCATGATCCAGATGTCGGACGACGACCTCCAGAACGCCATCAAGTTCGAGGCGGACAAGTACATCCCCTTCGACGTGGAGGAGGTGGTCCTCGACTGCCAGCGGATGCAGGACCCCGGCAGCCAGATGGGGTCGGGGAACCTGAACGACAACGAGATGCGCGTCCTCCTGGTGGCGGTGAAGCGGACCCTGGTGGACGACCACGTGGGGCTCATCCAGAGCATCGGTCTCACGCCGGAGCTCATCGACGTGGACGCCTTCGCCCTGGGGAACGCCTTCGAGCTCAGGGGGCTCCTGTCTCCGGGCGTGGAGCAGGACGACAAGGCCGTGGCCCTGATCGACATCGGGGCGAACAAGACGATCATCAACATCATGCAGGGCGGAGTCTCGTACTTCACCCGGGAGATCTACCTGGGGGGTGACGACTTCACCACCGCCATCTCCAAGCGGCTGGGGGTGGAGTCCCACCAGGCCGAGCTCCTGAAGAGGGACCCGGGGGAGAACTACGAGCAGCTCCGCCAGGCGGTGATGCCCGCCATCGACGATCTCGGGAACGAGACCCACCTCTCCTTCGACTACTTCGAGAACCAG
>JAOZQC010000320.1:0-1169 GCA_029932425.1 Planctomycetota bacterium
ACGGCCGAGAGCCGGGGGCTCACCTGCACCTCGTAGGGGGGATCGGCCTCCTCGAGGGCCCGGATCCGGGCCGGCAGCTTCTCCCACTCCCGGTGGAAGGTCTCCCGGGCGTCCGCGAGGGTCCGCCGGCCCTCCTCCGTGCGCGCGCCGTCCTCCATCACCGTCACCAGGAGCGGGCGACCCGGGAGGGACTCGCCGGCGAGACCGATCACGTCCCGCACCGCCCGCCCTCCCTCCTCCCGCCGGAAGACCTGCTTCGCTCCGGGCAGGGTCTCCTTCCCCGGGGAGAGCTTCATGCGTCCCCGTCCCTCGTACTCCACGAGCTTGTAGGCGGCGTCGAGCCAGGGTGCGTCGGCCACCACCCCCATCCGGGTCCCCACGCCGAAGCCGTCCAGCGGCGCCCCCGAGCGGACCAGCTCCGCCACCGACCACTCGTCGAGGCCGCCGCTGGCGAAGATCCCCACGCCCGGGAGTCCCGCCTCGTCGAGGATGCGGCGCGCCTCCCGCGCCAGGGCGCCGAGGTCTCCGGAGTCCAGCCGGATCGCCCGCACCCGGAAGTCCTCTCCGAGCTCCCGGGCGAGGCGCACCACCCGGCGCACCCCCTCGATCGTGTCGTAGGTGTCCACCAGGAGGATCGTCTCCGGGAAGATCCCCGCGAAGCGGCGGAAGGCCTCCCCCTCCTCGTCGTGGGCCTCGATGTAGCTGTGGGCCATGGTGCCCGCCACGGGAAGTCCGAAGGCCAGGCCCGCCAGCACGTTGGAGGTGGCCGCCACTCCCGCCACCGCAAAGGCCCGGGCCGCCTTCATGCCCGCGTCCGTTCCGTGCATGCGGCGCAGGCCGAAGTCCACCACGGGACGTCCCGCCGCGGCCGCCACCACCCGTGCCGCCTTGCTGGCGGCCGCGGTGGAGAAGACCACCTGGTTCAGGAGGAAGGTCTCCACGAGCTGCGCCTCGGGGAGCGGGGCGGTCACGGACAGCAGCGGTTCCCCGGCGAAGACCGGGGTGCCCTCGGGGACGGCCCGCACGGTGCCCGTGAACCGGAAGGACCGGAGCCGCTCCGTGAACTCCTCGGGGAAGGAGGGCTGGGACGCCAGGTACCGGAGCCCGGCCTCGTCGAAGGAGAGGGTCTCCAGGTAGTGGAGGACGGGATCCAGGCCGCAGGCCGCGAG
>JAOZQC010000320.1:1179-4712 GCA_029932425.1 Planctomycetota bacterium
CGCGAGGAAGTTCCGGCCGGGAGGGAGCCGGCGCACCACGAGATCGAAGACGGCGGGACCGGTGAGCCCCTCCTCCAGGTAGGCGCGCACCATGGTGAGCTGGTAGAGGTCGGTGAGCAGGGCCGCGTTGCCGTCGTCCACCCAGCCCGGGTTCATGGGCTCTCCGCCAGGACGGCGCCCGCCTCCGACATCTCGTCGAGGGCCCGGCGCCCGTCCCCCTCCTTCACCTCCACCGCGCGGATGCCGTCGGTGATCACGTGGACGGTGAAGCCCTCCCGCAGCGCGTCGAGGACGGTGGCCTTCACGCAGTAGTCGGTGGCCAGCCCCCCCACGAACAGACGCCGGACCCCGGACCGGTGCAGGCGGGCCGCCAGGCCCGTGCCGTCGAAGGCGGAGTAGGCGTCCCGGTCCGGGTCCGTGGCCTTGTTGATCACGAAGAGGCCGCCCGGTATCTCCAGCCCGGGATGGAATTCGGCCCCCCGGGTTCCCCGCACGCAGTGCGGAGGCCACGGCCCTCCCCGCCCCGTGAAGCTCACGTGGTTCTCGGGATGCCAGTCGCGCGAGGCGTAGACGGGGATGCCCGCCTCCTCCGCGGCCCGGATCCAGCGGTTCAGGACGGGGATCACCTCGTCACCCCCCGGCACCGCGAGCGCCCCGCCCGGACAGAAGTCGTTCTGCACGTCCACGAGGAGGAGGGCATCCCCCCGGGAAAGGAAGTCGAGCCTCATGCACGAAAGAATACGGTGGCGGGGTCATTCGTACACCTTGCAATCGATCGTGCCGGGACCATTCGTCCACCTTCGGGCCCCGGGGAGGCGGCGGCGCGCGATCCGCGCCCCGCGGGGGGCCGGCCTACGAGACCGAGGCCTCCGGCACCGCCCGGTCCCCCGCCTCGGTGATCTTGAAGAACTCGGCGGGGCGGAAGCCGAACATCGCGGCCACCACGTTGCCGGGGAAGGACTCGCACTTCACGTTCAGGTCCCGGACGTTGCCGTTGTAGTACCGCAGGGCGTTGGCGATCCGGTCCTCGGTGTTGGCCAGCTCTCCCTGGAGGGCGAGGAAGTTCGAGGAGGCCTTGAGGTCCGGGTAAGCCTCCATCCGCATCCGGATCATGCCGAGCAGGGAGGTGATCCGGGACTCGAGGGCCGCCTGGGACCGGCTGCCCAGGCCCGGCCGGAGGCCCTCCGCCTCGCCCCGGAGCCGGGTGAGCCGCTCGAGGACCTCGCGCTCGTGCACCATGTAGCCCTTCACGGCGGCCACCAGGTTGGGGATGAGGTCGTGGCGGCGTTTCAGCTCGACGTCCACGTCGGACCAGGACTCGTGGACCCGCTGCCGGGCGGAGACCAGGCCGTTGTAGAACGCGAGGAAGACGATGAGGAGGAGAACGAGCACGGCGAGGGCGGCGATCAGTCCTGGTGACAAGGTCTATCCCTCCTTCTCCGGGCCGTGGTAGCGCGCCGCACTCCCCGCGTCCACCGCGGGCGGGAGCCCCCGCCGCTGGCGCTCCTCGTTCACGAGGGCGCGGGGCAGCTCGGCCAGGAATCCCTCGAGGAACGCCGCGAGATCGGCGAACCGCGCCGGGTTCGGCCGGCCGGGGCGGTGGATGAAGAGCCGCGGCCCCGCGGTCTCGATGCGCCATTCCCGGTGGGGGAGGAGAAAGCGCATCATGCGGGCGTCGATGAGGTCGTAGGCGTCCTTGCGGTCCCGGGCCTTCACCACGAACCGCTTCGAGAACTCGTGGTCCTCGAAGTCGATGTCGTCGAAGCCGAGCGCCTGTCCGATCTTGTCCAGGAACCCCTCGGGACGGATGTGCACGTGCCGTAGATCGAGGCCGGGCTCCACGAGGGCGCAGGTGAAGTGGTAGTGGGAGGTGCTCGACGACTTGCCGCTGTGCCGGGTCACCGCGTAGTGGTACTCGAACATCTCCGCTTCCGCGGCGTCCAGGCCCGGGACCGCCCCGGGCAGGCGCTTCGTCATCCGGTACCGCGTGTAGCGGGAATGGCCCCGGCCGAAGATGGAGAAGGGGAGATCGGGCTCTCCCGCCTTCTCCGGGAAGAAGAGCCAGCCGTGCGCCTCCGCCCAGCGGGCCAGCTCCGCCCGCCTCTTCTTCTCGAGCTGCCAGCCGAGGACCGCCACCGCGATCACCACCAGCAGTCCGAGCACGATGAAAACCGTGATGTCCATGACGCCCCCGGATGGGGTATACCCTCTCCGTCCCAGGTTACTTCATCCCGGAGTCGCGCCCCATGAGGTTCCGCCCGTCTTCCCGCGTCCCCCTCCTCCTCCTCTTCTTCCTCTGCCTCCTCCTTCTCCCCCCCGCCGCCTCCGCTCCCGCGGGGGAAGAGCCGTCTTCCGGTGTCCGGCCCCGCCTCCACGGCACCCTCCGCCGGGAACGCGGGGTGCGCGTCCTCCGGCTGTGGGGGACTCCCCGGGAGCGCGGCTTCGCCCAGGGCTGGCTCCTCGCGAAGGAGATCATCACCGGCTTCGACCGGGAGCTCACCCGGAGGCTCGGGGGGCGTCGCTCCCTCTACGAGAAGCGGGTCCTTCCCCTGGCGGGCCTGGGGTTCTCCTTCTCGGAGACGGAGGAGGAGGAGCTCCTCGGCATGCTGGAGGGCATCCGGGCCCGCCTCCCGGCGCGGGACCGCCGGCCCGCCTTCCTCGCCCGCGAGATCACCTTCGCCGACCTCAAGGCCCTGAACACCTTCGGGGACTGGTACGCCCTCGGGTGCTCCTCGGAAGCGGTCTGGGGCGACCGGACGCCGGACGGCACCCCCGCCGTGGTCCGGAACTTCGACTTCTCCGCCCTGGATCTCCTGGTCCCGGGCCAGTACGTCCGGATCGAGGCCCCCGCCGGGGGGAGACACGGCTGGGTGGGAATCTCCCATCCCGGCGGCATCGGGGTCCTGACCGCCCTGAGCGATGCCGGCGTCTTCGCGGCGATCCACGACGTGCGGGTGGCCCCCGCCCCCGGCGCCCTCCTCCGGAGGAACGTCCCCCGGCTGGCGGCGGTCCGGCGGCTGGTGGAGGAGCTGGCTCCCGAGCGGGCGGTGGAGGAGGCCCTCTCGCTCTGCCGGCGCTCCCCCACCCTCTACGGCAACAACCTCCTCGTGGCCACCCCCGCGCCCGGGCCTGGCCTCCCGGCCGGGGTCATCGAGTACGACAGCCGGCGGGGGATGCGGCAAGGGGC
This sequence comes from Planctomycetota bacterium, assembly GCA_029932425.1. GTDB lineage: Bacteria > Planctomycetota > JAJSAM01 > JAJSAM01 > JAJSAM01 > JAOZQC01. Next base: position 4,367 of record JAOZQC010000320.1, read on the forward strand.
GGACCTCCGGGGTCCGGCCCGGAGGGGCGGGCGGCTCGAGGATCACGTGGCCTGCACGAACCACCACCGCCTCCGGGGCCGGGGGGACGGCCGCCGGTACCGGGCGCTCGCGGCCGGGCTCGCCGGCCGGGGGGGGAGGCCCTTCGACGTGAAGGGGCTCTTCGCGCTCGCCTCCCGGGCAGCGGTGCCCGGGCCCGGCCGCGGCGTCCCTCCCGGCGGCTTCGGCACCCTGCACCAGGTGGTGGCCCTCACCGGGAGGAAGATCCTCTGGGTCCGGCTCCTGGTGCCCCACCGCAACATCCGCGACCTCGAGCCGACGCCGTTCGACGTGGCCCGGGAGACGGCA
>JAOZQC010000321.1 GCA_029932425.1 Planctomycetota bacterium
GCTTCACGCGCTCCTCGGCGCGGCGCACCCAGTTGCGGTAGCGGATCTCGTAGATCTGCCGCAGGGAGAGGGGGGTGATCGTCCGGCTGCGCTCCAGGCCCAGACCGGAAGGGGTCAGGGGCTTGAAGTGGACGGGGATCTCCTTGCCCACGGTGCCCGCCGTGATCCGGTCCAGGTTCGGGGGGCGGCGGCCGCGGGAGGGCGCGAGGCGGACGTTCGCGATCCGGGTGACCACGTCGCCCACGCGGAGCCCGGACCGGTCGGCGGGACCGTCGGGCAGGACGCTCGTGATCCGGAAGCCTCCCTCGGCGGGGGTGGGGGCCAGCTCCATGCCGAGCAGGCCGTTCTCCTTCGGCCGGGGCAGGACGCCCTCCTCCTCCTGCGTGCCGCCCCAGATCCCGAGGTGGCTGGCGCCGAGCTCCGCGAGCATCTGCCGGATCACGTTCTGGAACTCCGCCTTGTTCTCCGTGTCGATGGCCATGTCGCGGTACTTCTTGCGCATGGCGTTCCAGTTCACGCCGTGCATCTTCGGGTCGTAGAAACCGTCGCGCAGCCGGGTCCAGGCCTCGTCGAAGAGGTCCGCCAGCTCCCGGCGGCGGTTCACCTCCACGTTGCCGATGAAGGGAACGAGCTCCCCGGGCTCCACGCTCCTGGGCGCCGGCACCCGGAAGATCCCGTTCGCGTGGGGACCCCGGTTCGCGTGGAAGTAGATCCACTTCCCGGAGGGGGACCAGCACGCGGTCTGCCCGTCCCGGGAGATCTGGACGCTCGGCCCTCCCCCGGTGCGGATCACGAAGAGCCCCCCGGAGGAGCCGGTGGTGGGGACGAAGGACTCGTACACGATCATCTGCCCGTCCGGGGAGAAGCGGGGGACCTGGAGGAAGCCCGCCTGCTGGGTCACGCGGCGCACGTTCGACCCGTCCGCGTTCATCACGTAGATCGCCTGGCCCCCGTCCCGCCCGGAGTCGAAGGCGATGAGCTTCCCGTCCGGGGAGAAGGCGGGGTCGTCGTCCGGCGCGGGGTTCTTCGTGAGCTGGGTGGTGACGCCCGTCTCGAGGTCCAGGCGCCAGAGGTCGCGGTTGCCGCTCCGCTCCGAGGTGAACACCAGGCTCCGCCCGTCCGGGGCCCAGCAGTGGTAGAAGTCGTCCGCGGGGTTCCGGGTGAGCTGCTTCACCGTCCCCGTCTTCAGGTCGAGCAGGTAGAGATCGTTGTTGCCGCGGGCGTTGGAGAAGTAGGCCAGGGTCTTCCCGTCCGGGGAGAACCTCGGCCACTGGTCGATGGCGGAGCCGGAGGTGAGGCGGCGCCCGGTCCCGCCGCTGGCGGGCATGACCCAGATGTCCCCCCGGAGGGCGAAGGCGGCCTGGTCCCCGTTCCGGTCGAGGTCCACCTGCTCGCCGCCTCCCGTGATGGTCCGCCGCACGATCCCGCTGTTGCGGACGTCGCTCCGGATGACGAGGGGCAGGAGCCTCGGCATGGCCTTCGGGTTGGTGAGGTCCGTCACGTGGATCCGCCCCACCCGCTCGAAGACGACCGTCTTCCCGTCCCCGGCGAGATCCGGCCGCTGCACGTCCGCCCCCTTCAGGTGCGTGATCTGCGTGCGCGCGCCGCCGGAGACGGGCATGGAGTAGAAGTTCGCCACCCCCTTCTCCTCCGCCACGAAGTAGATCGTCTTCCCGTCCGCGCTGAAGAAGGGATAGCGCTCGTTCCCCGGCGTGTGCGTGAGACGCCGGGGCACGCCGCCCTCCCGGTCGGTGAGGTAGAGGTCGTAGTTGGCGGAGCCCCGGTAGTTGTCCTCGTAGATGTCGTTGAATCCACGGGCGTAGACCACGAACTTCCCGTCCGGGGAGTAGGCCCCTTCCCGTCCGCCGTCCCAGGTGATGCGCCGGGGCGTGCCCCCGGCCACGTCCACCTCGTAGAGGTCGAGACCGCCGGGCCCCACGTCCCTTTGCGAGAGGAAGAGGATGCGGCGGCCGTCCGGCGACCAGTCGCAGACGATCTCGGACGCGCTGTGGAAGGTGATCTGCTTCGGCTCGCCGCCCGTGACGGGCACGAGAAAGAGGTCGTAGTTCCCGTTGCGGCGCGAGGAGAAGACGATCTGCTTCCCGTCGGGGCTCACGCGCGGGATGGTGTCCTGGGCCTCGTGGAGGGTGAGGCGGAGGGCGGGACCGCTCCCGTCCCGGGGCGCGATCCAGATGTCGCCGCGGTAGCCGAACACCACCTGCTTGCCGTCGGGGGTGAGGCTCGGGTAGCGGAGGCCCTGCGTGGGCTCCGAGGCCGCGGGGGCCGGCACGGCGAGGCCGAGGAGGAAGATCGCAAACCACAGGCGTCGGATGGCGGACATGGGTCATCTCCGGTTCATGGGGGAGAACGCGCCCGGAGGGCGTGAGAACCCGCATTCTACGCCATGGGGGCGGGGACGGGCACAAACGGGAGGGGGGAGGCGGCCCTCCGGGGGCCGCGGGGATCGGGGGGCTCGGAAGGGAGCCGCGGCTCTCCCGCCCGCCCTGTCCGCGGGGAGGGCGTCCGGAGAGGATCCGCGGCGGTGCGGGATTCCCGGGTCCGTCCGGAGCGCGCCGACTCCGGGCCGGGGGGCCGGCCGGGGCGGCGCGGGGAGGGGCCGGCGGGGTGCGGGGGTCGACCCTTCGCGGGCCGGCGGCAGGCTTGCCGCGTCCCTCTCGGGGGTCGCCGCGGGTCCCGGGCGCGACCGGCCGGAACCGCGCATCCCCGCGGGCCGGCGGGATCAGTTCACCTGGCGCCAGACGCGGCCGTCCCGGCCGGTGGTTCCCACGGCGGCCAGGCCCGTGATCGAGGAGCCGTGCCCGCCCGCGATGAAGCCCGCGCCGGGCGAGGGGTCGTTCGCGCTCCCGCTGTAGCCCTCGTACTCGGAGGAGATGATGTCCCCCGCCTGGTTCGTCATGAACACGCGGTTGCCCGACTTGCCGTACCGCGCGGGCCAGGCGTAGCAGCACCAGGTGGTCTCCGCGAGAGTGGCCTGGATCTCGGAGTAGGAGCCCGTGGCGTCGGGGGAGATCCCGTGTCCCGCGGAGTCCGGGAGGTAGATCTTGAAGTAGTAGCCGCTCCGCTGGACGCCGCCGTTCGCGTCCGGGTTCCGGAAGGCGGTGCTCACCACCGGCGGGAAGAGCGGGGTGGTCTCCGCGGCGGTGCCCTCCCGGACGTTCACCGCGCCCGAGAGCTCGCGGAAGCTGCCGAACTCGCCCATGCCGTTCCCGTCCACGTCGGCCTTCGTGGTGGCCTGGAACTGCGCCTGGGCGGAGGAGATGGCGCGGAGAGTGGCCACCGCCGCCGTCTCGTTCGACGTGATGCGCGAGGAGAGGAGGTTCGGGATCGCGATGGCGGCGATGATGGCGATGATCGCGATGACGATGAGCAGCTCGACCAGTGTGAAGCCCGGCTCTCTACCCATGACCGGTTCCTCTGCCTTCCCGGGCGGAGATGGTGTACGTTCTTCCATCGACCGGGCGGACGGGCGGTCTTTAGCGGCATTCCCGTCCGGCGTGGGGGCGGCGCCGGGCCCCGGCGGGAAGCGGGTCTTCCCCGGAGCGGGGGGCCGGGGGTCCCCCTGCGCCGGCCCTCGGCGGGGGTCCCCCGCGGGGGCCGGGAGCCGCGGCGAGTCGACCGCGGGGGGCGGCGGCATCCGGCGGAGACCGCGCGCCGGGCGGGAGAGGCGGGCCGGGTGCTCTCCGCGGGGCGCGGCGGGGGAGGCGGCCCGGGGGCCGGAACCCCGGGGCCGCGGCCGGGAGGCGCGGGGCGCGGGAGCGGGCGCCGTCCCCCGCCCGGGTCGAGAGGAGGGAAGCATGCCGGAGTGGTGGATCACGGCGGGCCCCTGGGCCTGGAGCGCGGCGGCGGTGGGGGGAGCGCTGGTCTTCCTCCTGCTCGTGAAGAAGGTGCTCATCCGCCGGCTGGAGCGGCTGGCCGCCGCCACGGAGAACGATCTCGACGACCGGCTCGTGGACTTCTTCCGCCACTTCGTGGGGGTGATCGTCGTCTTCGCCACCTTCCTCGTCATCCTCCGCATCCACCACATCCGGATCACGGCCCTCCTGGCGGGGGCGGGGATCGCGGGGATCGCCGTGGGGCTCGCCGCCAAGGAGACCCTCTCCGACATCCTGGCCGGCGTCTTCCTCATCGCGGACCGCCCCATGCGCGTGGGAGACCGGGTGAAGATCGAGCGGCCGGGCCGCGACTGGGGCGGCTGGGGGGACGTGGTGGACGTGGGGCTCCGGCGCACCATGATCCGCAACACCGACGGCGTCATCGTGAACTACCCCAACAACGTCCTCGCCAACTCGGTGATCACGAACTTCTCCTACGAGGACGCCCCCGTGCGGGTCCGCGTCCGGTTCCAGGTCGGCTACGACGCCGACCTCGCCCGGGCCCGGGAGACGGCGGAGCGGGCCATCGCCCGCTCGGAAGGCGTGTTGCCGGACACCGCCCAGGTGGTGGTCCGCGCCATGTGGGACACCACCGCCGGACACCTGCAGTCCGGCATTCTCATGGAGGGGCGCTACCGGATCGCGGACGTGCGGGACCGCACGCGCATCCGCTCCGGGGTCATCGAGAACCTGCTCCACGACCTGCGGGAGGCGGGGGTGCCCCTGGCCCTGCCCCGCGTCTCCCTGGGCCGCTGAGCAGGCTGTCGGAGTATTGATGCGAGTCCCGCGCAGGGGTCTTGCGAGGCTCATG
>JAOZQC010000322.1:0-3969 GCA_029932425.1 Planctomycetota bacterium
AGCGAAGGTTACAAATCACTCCCCCCTCCGTGTGGTTCCTTCATTTCTTCTCGAGCTGCTTGATGCGCTCCGCCACGTCGCCGAAGGTGTCCTTGCCGCCGAGCTCGAGATAGCGCCTGTAGTGCTCGAGCGCCTCCTTCGGCTTGTCCCTCACCTCGTCCAGGAGCTGGGCCAGGTAGAGGTGAGGCCGGTCGAAGGTCGGGTCCAGCTCGATGGCCTTCCGGTAGGAATCCTCCGCGGCGTCCGTCTCCTCCTTCTCCTCCAGGGCCTTCCCCAGGTCGAAGCGCGCCCAGGGGTCCTTGGGGTTGCGGTCGACGGCCTCGCTGAAAGCCTCGAGGGCCTCGTCCAGCTTCCCGAGGTCCATCTTCGCCCGGCCGATCATCCGCATGCTCTTCGAGTCCGCGGGATCGAGGTCCGCCACCTTCCGGAAGTACCGGATGGACTCCTTCGCCTTGCCCTCCGCGAGGAGGGCGTACCCCAGGTAGAGGTTGGCCTGGAGGTGCCTCGCGTTCCGGCGGAGAACCGCCTGGAAGCTCTTCTCGGCGAGACGGTACTTCTTCTCCAGGTAGTAGACGATGCCGAGCTTCAGGTGGGCCTCGACGTGGGTCCGGTCGAGATCGAGGGCCCGGCGCAACGCCTTCTCCGCCCCCGGGAGATCCCCCCGGACGGTCAGGATCCACCCGATGTCCACGTGGATCTGGGGCCGGAGGGGATCCAGCTCGGCGGATTCCCGGTACCGGGCGAGCGCCCCCTCGTAATCCCCCTTCTTCTCCAGCACGAAACCCAGGGTGGAGAGGGCGGCGGCGTTCCGCGGGTCCTTCTCCAGGGCCTTGCGGACCGCGGCCTCCGCCTCCTCGAACTTGCCGAGCTTCACCCGGACCTCGGCCAGCCGCGAGAGCACGCCGGGGTCGTCGGGCCGGAGCTCCAGCACCTTCGCGAACCAGGCCTCCGCCCCGGGGAGCTCCCCGGCCCGGGCCTCGTCCTCCGCGAGCCCCAGCATCAGGTCCGTGTTCTTCGGGTAGAGCTCCCGGGCCTCCGTGAGGGCCTTCCGCGCCTCCGCCCCCTCGCCGAGATCCCGGAGGACCCGGGCCAGGAGGACCGTGGACCGGGCGGCGCCCGGTTCCAGCTTCACCGCCTTCTCCAGCGCATTCCTCGCGGTGCGGTCGTTGCCCGCGGCCCGCCGGGCCAGGGCGAGCACGACCCAGCCCTCGGGATCGTCGGGCCGGGCGGCGAGGTAGGCCTGGGCTTCTCTCTGGGCGATGCGGGGCTTGCCCAGGGCGATGCGCGCCCGGGCGAGGTCGAGGCCGACCTCGGGGGGCGCCCCGGGTTGGCCGGCGAGCGCGGAGAGCGCTTCCGCGGCCTTGCGGGGGGGGAGCCGGCGCACCCGGAGGTAGCGCCGGACGATCTCCGGCGTGCCCTCCGGGAGCGCGCCGGGAAGCTCCGCGGCCTCCCGGGGAGGCAGGAGCTCGTCCTGGAGGAGCCGGGCCGCGGCCACCAGGTCCCCGGGCGAGCCGAGGGCCTGCCGGGCCGCACGCACGGCCTCCGACCGCCTCCCTTCCCGCCACATGAGGCGGGCCATCTCGAGGTCCTTGCCCGCTCCCGCGGCGGGAGCCGCGAGGAGGAGAACGACCGGGAAAAGGAGCAGACCCGGACACGTGAAGCGGACCTTCATGGCTGCCACCTCTCGGGTTCCCGAATCAGGAGGGAGGCGGCGCCGCCCGGCCCCGTCTCCCCGTGCCGCGAAGGCCGCGGACTACCGGCGGTTCTCCGCCGCGTCCCGGAGGAGGGACTCCTCGTTCTCCTCGCGCGTGAGCTCCCGGCGCTTCTTCTCGTCCCGCTTGCTGCGCCGGCTCCGGTAGCTCCCCCGGCCCGCGCCGGCGGCGCGGCCCAGCCCCCGGCCCACTCTCCCGCCGCGGCCGCCCCGGGCGGAGGCGGGCGGGAGCGGCAGGGCCAGGAGGGCGGCGGCCGCCAGGACCATCAGGATCTTCTTCATCTCTGTCGTTCTCCCGTACGGAATCCACACCCGTCCCGACATGGAACCCCGGAGGGGCGGCGGGGGTTTCGCCCCATCGGGCTACCCGCCGGACTCCCCGTCCCCTTCCGGGATCGCCTCGCCTTCCTCCTCGTGCTCCTCGCGGGGCACCCGGGCGGCACAGACCAGCCGGTCGCCCTCCGAGAGCGTGATCAGGCGGACGCCCTGCGTGGCCCTTCCGATCACCGGCACCGTATGCGCGGGGATCCTGACGATCTTGCCCCGCTCGGTCATCATCATCAGGTCGTCGTCGTCGGAGATGGTGCGCAGCGCGATCACCTCTCCGTTCCGGGGGCGGGTCCGGATGTTGATCAGGCCCTTTCCGCCCCTCCTTTGGACGCGGTACTCCCGGAAGGAGGTTCGCTTCCCGTACCCCCACTCGCACGCGGTGAGCAGGTCGCCGTTCTCCTCCACGATCACGAGGTCCACCACCCGGTCCCCGTTGCCCAGCCGGATGCCCCTCACCCCGCGGGCCACCCGGCCCATGCTGCGGACCCCGGCCTCGGGGAAGCGGATGGCCAGGCCGTGCGCCGTGCCGAGGATGATCTCCTCCGAGCCGGTGGTGAGACGCGCTCCCACCAGCATGTCCCCGGGATCCAGGCGGATGGCGATGATGCTCACCCGCTTGGGCCGCGAGAAATCGGCGAGGGGCGTCTTCTTCACCACCCCGTTCGCGGTGGCCATGAAGACGTAGAGCCCGCCCTCGAAGGCGCTCACCGGGATGACGGAGGTGATCTTCTCCCCGGGATCGAGCTCCAGCAGGTTGACGATCGAGCGGCCCCTCGACGTGCGGCCCGCCTCCGGGAGGAAGTAGACCTTCTTCCAGTGGAGCTTCCCCTGGTCCGTGAAGAAGAGCAGGGTGTCGTGGGTGGAGGCCACGAACATGTGCTCCAGGAAGTCCCCCTCCTTGGGATCGGCGCCGGTGATCCCCTTGCCGCCCCTCCCCTGGGTGCGGTAGGTGTCGGTGGTGACGCGCTTGACGTAGCCCTCGTGGGACAGGCACACCACCACCGGCTCGTCGGCGATGAGGTCCTCCCGCACGAACTCGCCCACCTCCTCGGTGATCTCCGTGCGCCGGTCGTCCCCGTACCTCTCGCCGAGCTCGGTGAGCTCCTCCACCACGATGTCCCGGACCAGCCCCTCGTCGGCGAGGATCGCCCGGTACCGCTCGATCTTCTCCCTCTGCTCCGCCAGCTCCGTCTCGATCTTGTCGCGCTCCAGGGCGGTCAGGCGGGAGAGCCTCATCTCCAGGATGCGTTGGCCTGGGCTTCCGTGAACCCGAACCGGTCCGTGAGCCGGACCCGGGCCTCCGCCACGTCCGGCGAGGAGCGGATGGTCTCGATCACGGCGTCGATCCGGTCCAGCGCCCGCAGCAGGCCCTCCAGGATGTGCGCCCGCTTCTCGGCCTTGTCGAGGAGGAACCGGGTGCGCCGGCGGACCACCTCCATGCGGTGCGCCACGAACTCGCGCATCATGTCGAGGATGGGCAGGGTCCGGGGGCGCCCGTCCACGAGCGCGATGGAGATCACCGAGAAGGTGTCCTGGAGCGGCGTGTGCTCGTAGAGGTTGTTCAGGACGACCCGCTCGTCCTCCCCCTTCTTCAGGTCCACCACGAGCCGCATGCCGTGCCGGTCCGACTCGTCGTTGATGGCGGAGATCCCCTCGATCCGCCCCGTGCGCACGCCCTCCGCCATCTTGTCGATGAGGCGGGTCTTGTTCAGGCCGTAGGGGATCTCGGTGATCACCAGGGAGACGCGCCCGTTCGGCCGCTCCTCCGTCACCACCCGGCCCCGGACGGTGAGGTGGCCCCGGCCGGTGGCGTAGGCGTCGAGGATGCCCGCCCGCCCGCAGATCATCCCTCCCGTGGGGAAATCGGGGCCGGGGAGGATCGCGAGCAGCTCCGTCATCGTTCCCTCACGCGCTCGCGAAGAGGCCCG
>JAOZQC010000322.1:3979-4689 GCA_029932425.1 Planctomycetota bacterium
ATCGCGAGCAGCTCCTTCAGGGTGAGATCCGGGTTGCGCACGAGGGCGCAGAGGGCCGCCACCATCTCCCGGAGGTTGTGGGGAGGGATGGAGGAGGCCATCCCCACCGCGATGCCGCTCGATCCGTTGACGAGGAGGTTCGGGAAGCGGCTGGGGAGGACCGTGGGCTCCTCCCGGGTCCCGTCGTAGTTGGGGACGAAGTCCACGGTGTCCTTGTCCAGGTCCTCGAGCATGGCCGCCGCGGGACCCGCGAGCTGGGCCTCCGTGTACCGCATGGCCGCGGGGGGGTCCCCGTCGATGGAGCCGAAGTTCCCCTGGGGGGTCACCAGGGGGTAGCGCAGGCTGAAGTCCTGGCCCATCCGGACCAGGGTGGGGTACACGACCTGCTCGCCGTGGGGGTGGTAGTTGCCGGAAGTGTCGCCGGCGATCTTCGCGCACTTGCGGAACTTGGACCCCGGCCGGAGGCCGAGGTCGTTCATGGCGATGAGGATGCGCCGCTGGGAAGGCTTCAGCCCGTCCCGGACGTCCGGGAGGGCGCGGCTCACGATCACGCTCATCGCATACTTCAGGTACGAGTCCTTCATCTCGTCCTGGATGCGGAGCGGGCGGATGCTCTCCCCGGCGGTGGATGTCGTCATAAGGTGCTTTCCCGCGAAGAGTTGCGATCAGGTACCGAACCGGCCGAGTCTACCCGGAACGGGGAAGGGAAC
>JAOZQC010000323.1 GCA_029932425.1 Planctomycetota bacterium
GCTTCCACGGTGGTGGGGGCCTCCCCGCGCACCACGAGGCGGTACTCGTCTCCCGTCTTCTGGATCAGGATGGCCTTCGTGGTCGTGGATCCGCAGTCCGTGGCCAGGATGCTCCTGAGTTCCCTCTTGTCGGTCATGTCTCTCTCCGGAGGGCGCCCTGGCGTCGCAGGCGACGGAGCGCCTTCCTCTTCTCCCTCGCTTCCCGCTTGAGCCGGCGGGCGCGGCGTTTCTCCTCCTTCAAACGGGCGCGGAAGTCCTGGCTCTTCCTCTCGATCTCGATGATGAGCCGCTCCACGGTATCCCGGTCCTCCAGCATCTCCGCGAAACGGCGGTAGTACGCGTGCTGGTACCTCGGTCCCACCAGGGCCCGGAAGAAGGGCTCGAACATCTCCACCAGGGGACTCGCGGCGATCATCGCCTGGGCGCCCACGAAGGAGAGCGGCCGGTGCGACTCCAGGAACACGATCGCGGGGGCGGACATCCTCCGCTCCACGATCCATTCCGCCAGGCGGGTGAGGATCTCCCGGTCGCTGAGTTCAGGTTTCTCGGACATTCTCGGCGATCTTCCGCTCGACGTAGCCGATGACCCGTTCCCGGTCCGGCGCGTCGAAGCGGATGTTCAATCCGTGGAACCGGTCGAGCCGGGAGGGCCGGTCGAAGGGGGAGAGGAGGATACCGTGCCGGTCCACCGTGAATCGACGGTAGAGATCCCAGGCCTTCTTCCTCGCCCCGAAGATCGATTCGATCTCGATTCCATCTTCCGACATCCGGTAGCGGGTGGGGAGGTAAAAGGGAGCCAGGGAAGCGGCGAGGATCACCAGGGAGAGACCCGCCAGGAAGGGGTCCCGGAAGGAGGCCAGCACCCCGGCGCAGAGCCCGAGAACGAGGAGGGCGACCAGGACGGCGACGATCCACCGGTGCCGGGCCGGGTGACAGGTCCAGGTGAGCTCCTCCCGCTCGGGCTCCAACAGGCGCCTCCCCTGTTCGCCCGCGACCCCTGTCGGATCGCAAGTGCTTGTCATTACACTAGTTATCAGCGCCTCCACCATAGGCGACGAGGAGGGCGGGGGTCAACCTATTTCCCCGGACCGGGGGCGGCGGCCCGCGCCTTCGCCTCCCACTCCCGGAGGATCCTCTGCGCCTCCTCGGGGCCGGTCACGGTCACCAGCATGTGGGTGAGATACCGGTCCACCACCCGCATGACGTCCCGGCGCGTCACCCGGAGGAGCGCCTCCCGGAAGCGGACCGGGGTCTCGAAGCCCAGGCCGTACAGCTCGGGGAGGGCGATCTCCTGGGCCATGTCGTTCACCGTCTGGGCGTAGTACGGAGCGGAGACCAGGGCCATCGCGCGGCCGGTCTCGAGCTCCCGGTCGGTGAACTCGCCCTTCCGGAGCCTCTCGATCTGGGCCCGGAGGATCCGGAAGACGTCGTTCATGAGCCGGGGCTCGGTCTGGGTGTAGACGTAGCAGAAGCCCGCCGACAGCCCCGGGAAGACGGAGAAGTGCACGAAGTAGACATAGGCCCGCTCGCCGCCCCGCAGGGCGTTGTGGAACCAGCCCGAGGGGAGTCCGATCCCGGAGGTGAAGGCGTCCACCACGGTGAGGGCGGCGCGGTCCTCGAGGTCCGCGTAGCGGGGGGCGGGGAAGGCGATGGAGATCACGGCCTGCTTCTTCCGGTTCGTCTTGCCGGCGAAGCGATCGCGGGGCAGCGATCCTCCCGCCCACTCCGGCTTGGCCGGCGTGGGGGGGAGGAAGGGGCCGGTCCCCTTCCAGTCCTCGAAGAGCCCGGTGAAGAGCTGCACCGTCGCCTCCACGTCCACGTCGCCGGCCACCGCCACCACCGTGTCCTCGGGCCGCAGGAAGCGGCGGGCGAACTCCCGCACGTCCTCCCGGGAGAGGCCGGCCACAGACGCGGGAGTCCCCACCGTGGGCCGGGCGTAGGGGGAGTCCGCGAAGAGGACCTTCCGGAGGAACCAGTACGCCTCGCTCTGCCAGTTCTCGTCCAGGCGTCCGGCGATCTGCCGGGCGAGGCTCTTCTCCTTCTCGAACTCCTCCTCCGGGAAGGTGGAGTTCCGGAGGATGTCGGCCAGGAGGGCGCCCGCGAAGGGGAGGTCGCGCGCGCCGCGGCCCAGGGTGAGGGAGACGCCGATCGTGTTGTTCCCGCTCTGGCTGCCGATCGTGCCGCCGATGTCCTCCACCTGCCGCGCGATGTCCAGGGCGGACCGGGTCCGCGTGCCCTTCAGGAGGAGGCGGGCGGTGAGGTTGGAGACCCCGTTCTTCCCCGCGGGTTCCGCCCGGATTCCACCCAGGGAGAAGGCCTCCACGCCTACCGGCCCCACGCCCGGGGTGTCCTTCACGAGCAGGATGAGGCCGTTGGCGAGCTTCACCCGGCGGACGGCGGCCGCCGCCCGGCCCGCCGCCCGCTCTCCTTCCCCCCGCCCCGCCGTCGATCCCAGGGGGCGGATCACGGCCACGGTGAGGCCCTCGGGGCGGAGGTGCTTCCGGGCCGCGGCCACCACCGCCTCCGGCGTCACCGAGTGGATCCGCTCCGTGTAGTCCAGGGAGAACCGCGGATTCCCCGTGGTGAGGTAGTCGCGGCCCACCTGCTCGGCCTGGTCCTGGACCGTCTGCAGGGCGGTGCGGTAACCGGCCACCACCTGCACCTTGGCCCTCTCGAGCTCCTCCGGCGTGACGGGTCCCCGCCGGATCCTCTCCACCTCCTCCTTCACCGCCCGGAGGGTGCGGTCCAGGTTCTCCACCGGGGTCTGGAAGGAGATGCCGAAGACCCCCTTCATCCAGCTCGGGGTCCAGGAGTAGCTCTGGATCCCGGGGGCGAGGCGGTCCCGTTCCACCACCCGGCGGAAGAGCCGGCTGGTCCTCCCCTGGCCGAGGACGGCCGCGGCCAGGTCCAGGGCGTAGAGATCCGGGTCGAAGAGGTCGATCGTGTGGTAGCCCATCCGGACCATCGCCTGCCGGACGTCCATCTCCTTCTCGGCGTAGCGGGGCGCGGTCTGCCGGGGCTCCTCGGGGAGGAGGACCACGGGATAGGGCCGGCGGGGCCAGCTCCCCATGCTCTTCTCCACGAGCCCGAAGATCTCGCCGGGATCCACGTCTCCCGCCACCGCCACCACGGTGTTGGTGGGGGCATAGCGGTTCCGGTAGTAGGAGAGGAGGTCGTCCCGCGTGAGCTTCTCGAAGAGCTCCCGGTAGCCGATCACGGGGACCCGGCAGGGGTGGACGTGGAACATCGTCTCCATGAAGAGCTTCTGGAGCACCCGGGAGGGCTCGTCCTCGCCCTTGTTGATCTCCTTCAGGATGACCTTCTTCTCGCGCGCCACCTCGCTCGGATCGAGGACGTTCCGCATCATCCAGTCGGCGTAGAGATCGATGGCGCGGCCGATGGCGGAAGGGCTGGTGACGATGTGGTAGCAGGTCAGGTTGTAGGAGGTGTAGGCGTTCTGCTGGCCTCCGAGCTCCTGGAGGATGCGGGCGGACTCGGCCTCGGGACGCGTGGAGGTGGTCCCCCCGGAGAGGAGATGCTCGTAGTAGTGGGAGATGCCGCACCCCAGGTACTCCATCTCGAAGGCTCCCCCGGTGCCCACGTAGATCCGGAGGGCCGCGAGGGGCTTGCTGTGGTCCTCCTTCACCACGATCCGGAGGCCGTTCGGGAGCACGCGGGTGTGGATGCCGTCCCCCGCCGCGCGGGCGGAGAAGCCGAGGAGCGGGAGAAGGGCGAGAACGAGCAGGGAACGCTTCATGTGACGCCTCCCGGGCGGGTTCCGACGGGGCGGTGGAGAATACCAGAAACCGCCCGGAGAGGGGCCGGTTTCAGGACCCGGAGGGGGGAGCGCCGGCGGCGATGCCGTACTCCTCGCGGAGGATCGCGAGGATCTCCCGGTGATCGGTGACGGTGTGGTCGGGGACGATCGGGGACTCCGCCGCGGCGTGCTTGCCCGTGCCCCGGTAGCGGACGGTGACCATGCCCACGGACCGGGCGGGCTCGATGTCCTTCTCGGGGTTGTCCCCCACCATCATCACCGCCGAGGGGGGCAGCTCGAGCGTCTCCGCGGCGTGGCGGTAGAGCTTCGGGTTCGGCTTGGAGATGCCCACCTGGTCCGAGATGAAGATCGCGTGGGGATCCAGGTAGCGGTGGATCCTGAGCCTCACGATCTTCTCGGCCTGCTTGATGGTGAGGCCCTCCGTGACCACGCCGAGGACGAGGTCCGTCCGCTCGCTGAGGGTGCGGAGGATCTCCTCCGCGTCGGGCAGGAGGGTGAGCTGGCGGAACTTGGTCTCGTGGTAGGCGATGACGCCCGCGGCCACCACCAGGGCCGGGTTCAAGGATCCCAGGGCGCGGCGGGGGAGCCGGAGGAGGAGCTTGTCGTAGTGGCGGTCGTAGTTGGTGGAGAACTCCGCGATCACCTCGGACAGCTCGCGGAGCGCCGTCTCCACGTCCACGTCAAGCCCCATCTCGATCATGGCCCGGACGGCGTTGCGCCGGGCCCGCTCGGCGAAGGCGGTGGTGGAGTAGAGCGTATCGTCGATGTCGAACAGAATGGCGCAGAGCCGGGACACGCGGGGAGTATGCCAGAAAGCGGGGGTTCGCGCCAGCCGGCGGTCGGGGGCCCCGGGCGGGAAGGAGGGGAGGAGGAGCCGGGCCGGAAA
>JAOZQC010000324.1 GCA_029932425.1 Planctomycetota bacterium
ACCTGGGCATCCGCAACGCCAACGCCGAGCCCCAGAAGATCGACGCCCACGAGTCGGCGGAGGACAACTCCTTCTTCGACGCCTTCGACGACGTGGTGGCCCTGGGCGACGGAGGGGTGGACGACGGCGAGGACGCGGACGTGATCCGGCACGAGTACGGCCACGCGATCCAGGAGGACCAGGTCGCCGACTTCGGGCTCGGCGGCGAGGGCCGGGCCCTGGGCGAGGGATTCGGGGACTTCCTGGCCGTGGCGTTCCATCCCGGCGGGGCGCCCGGGTTCGATCCCCTGGTGGCGAGCTGGGACGCCACCGCCTACTCCTCGAAGAACCCGCCCTACCTCCGGCGCACCGACCGGGACAAGCGCTACCCCCGGGACTACCGCGGAAAGCCCCACGCGGACGGCGAGATCTGGTCGCGCTTCCTGTGGGACCTCCTGGGGCTCCTGGGCCGGGACGAGGCCCTGCGGGTGGTCATCGAGTCGCACTTCCTCCTCACCCCCTGGGCGGACTTCCGCGACGGGGCGAACGCGGTGCTCCTCACCAACCTCTCCCTGCGCGGGGGCCGGGACGACGCCGCGATCCGCGCCCTCCTGGACGAGCGGGGCCTCCCCTACGACGTGGCTCCCGCTCCCCCGCCCCCGGAGGACGCCTTCGAGGAGAATGACACGTTCGAGACCGCGGCCTTCGCGCCGGCCGGGTCCCACGAGAACCTCCTCCTCGCCGACCCGGACTGGTACGCGGCCACGGTCCCCCCCCACCGCCGCCTCCACGTGACGGTTCTCACCGGCGGGGGCACGCCCTCCTTCACGGTGGAGATCCGCGATCCCGCCGGCGGCCTCGCGGCCCGCACGTCGTCCCTGCTCGGCCGGGCGGAGGCGACGGCGGAAGCGGCGGCCGCGGAGCGGGCCGTGCGGATCGGGATCCTCCCTCCTCAGGCCGGCGGCGCCCCGTTCGGCTACACCCTGATCCTCGCCGAGACGGAGCTTCCCGAGCCTCGGCCGGGGAAGACGATCCTCGTCGACCTCCACCCCGCCACCGTGCGGGTCTACCGGATCCCGTTCCCGGCACCGAAGGTGGCGGGGGGAGACCGGCTCGAGATCCGCGCCCGCCGGGCCGGCCGGCGGGGGGCCCTCCCGGAACTCCGCCTCACGGCCCCGGACGGCCTCGTCCGTCGCGCGTTCGGGGAGGGTCTCCGCCGGAAGAAGGCCACGGTGACTCTCCAGCCCGACGAGCCCGGTGCCTGGATCCTGGAGCTCCGGCCCCGGGAAGGCACGGAAGGGCGCGTGAGGCTGAAGGTGCGCGTGAAGAGGACGAGGTAGACGGGCCGGAGCCGGCGTCGCGGGAAGGGGATCCCGGGGAGCGGCCCCCGCGTCTCGAGGAGTGGAGAATCCGTGCCTGTCAGCGCTGTTCCAGCCGGAACTCCCAGGCGCACCAGGTGCCCTCGCGGTGCTCGTCGGGGGGGCACGTCAGACAGCGGACCCCGATCCGATCGTCCACGCCGCGGGCGAAGGAGGAGAACTCCACCTCCCCCACCGGCTTGCAGGGGAAGGGCGCGAGCCCCTTGCGGTTCCGGGCGTCCTGCACCCGGCAGTCGATCATCCGGAAGCGGAGGGTCTCCCGGTCCGGGCGCTCCACGGCGAAGCGGTTGATCGCCGCGTACATGCGGCGGGAGAGGCAGGCGGCCAGGGCGTCGAGCCCTCCGCGGTCCGGGATCCCGAACCGCTTCCGGATGCGCCGGGCCTCGATCTCCGCAAAGCGGCGCCAGGCCTCCGCGTCGGCGGCCATGGCCGCCGGAAGACCGTGGGCCCTCTCCACGGCCTGGAACCAGACCCCGTCGTGGGCGAGCCAGTTCTTGGCGAAGTCCTCGAGCAGGCCGCGGAGGGTCTCCGCGTCGAGATCGGCGAAGGCGTCCGTCATGGGATCCTCCAAGGTGGGGGCGGCGCGTTCTCGAGACTACTTCCCCCCCGGCAGCCGCACCACGGATTCGAGACCGAGCCGATCCTCCTCGTCGAGGCGGGCGGTGCGCGGGGAGTCGAGATCCGGGACGCCGATCACGTCGCCGCGGGGATCGAAAAAACGAGCCAATCCTGCGGAAGGGGTCCTAAGATCCGCGCGAAACGTCCCCCACGGGATGCAGGGAACGCCGCACTACGAGAGGAACTCCACCATGGCCGACGCCAGCGACAAGCAGCCCGAGAACGTCCCCGGCAAGTACTACGTCGACGCGAACTGCAGCGCCTGCATGGTCTGCTGCGACACCGCCCCGGACAACTTCAAGATGACGGACGACGAGGACCACGCCTACGTCTACAAGCAGCCCGAGAACGACGAGGAAGAGGCTCTCTGCCAGGAGGCCATGGAAGGCTGCCCCGAGGAAGCCATCGGGGACGACGGGGAGTAAGGTCGCCGTTCACCGGTTCCCGGGGCGCGCCGGGCCCCGCCGTCCGCCACGCCCTCGTGTCCGTACCCTCCTTTGGATCGTAGGGATCCTCCTGGGGTTGTTCATCCCCGGCGCGGGTCCTCTCCCGGCCCAGCCGGTTCCCCCGGAGTCGAGGAAGCCCGAACCCCGCGCCCTCGGCGCCCTCGGAGGGGAGGGCATCCTCCTCTCCGGCGAGGCGGCGGTCTCCGCGGGCCTCCGCCCTCCCGCGGCGGGCGTTCGGGTCACCTCCCTGATCGACGGGGGAGCCGGAGCGAGGGCGGGCCTGGCCGTGGGAGACGTCATCGTCGGCGCGGGCTCCCGCCGCCTGGTGCGGAAGGACGGGAACCCGGAGGGGCCCTTCCTCCTGCTCACCGCCGCGCTCGAGGCGCCCCGCTCCGGGGAGCGCCCGGTGGAGCTTCGCGTCCTCCGGGGGCGGAAGCTCGTCAAGGTGTCCGTGGTGATCCCCGGAGGCGCCCGGTCCACCCGACGCTGGCCGGAGGAATCCCCCCGGGCCCGGGAGATCCTCGCGAAGGCCCTGGCCCACCTCGCCGCCATCCAGGCCCCGGACGGCTCCTTCCCCGCGCCCCTGGGAGGGATGAACGGCCGGGCGGCGGTGACCACCATCGCGGGGCTGGCCTTTCTCGCCGCGGGCTCCACCCCCACTTCGGGGAAATGGGCGAAGCAGGTCCGGGCCTGCCGGGACTGGCTCCAGGCCCACGCGGGGAAGGAGCCGAAGGAGATGGCCCGGGCCGGGGGCCGGAACTGGTCCCAGGTGAACTGGGCGCTGGGGTACGCCCCCCTCTTCCTGGCCCGGGACCCCCGGGAGGATCTGCAGGAGCGGCTCGAGGAGATCCGGGACGCCCTCGTCAGGAACCAGGAGCCGAGCGGCGGCTGGGGCCACGGCCCGCGGAACGACCTGCCCTATCCTCTCGACTACTGCGAGCTCACCGCGGTGGGGAACCTCTGCCTGGCCGCCCTCGGCGAGCTCCGATCGATCGGGATCGCGGTGCCGGAGGACGCGATCCGGCGCGCCGTGGCCTACACCGAACGCACTTCCGACGGCGCGGGGGGGGTGGGATACTCGGACCGCCCCGGGCAGAAGGGGCGCGGCTCGGCGGGCCGCACCGCGGGGGCCCTCCTCGCCCTGTCCCGCCTGGGGCTCACCCGCCATCCGTTCTTCAAGAAGCTCGCCTCCTACTTCCGCCGGCACCTCACCGAGCTCCCCCGCGGGCACGTCTCGCCCAGCTACCACCTCTTCTTCGGCGCCCTGGCGAGCCGGGTGCTCGGCCGGCGGGACTGGGAGAGCTTCACGAAGGCCTACCGCCTGGAGATCCTCTCCCTCTGGAACGGCGACGGGACCTTCGGGGTGCGCCCCGCGGATACGAGCCGGTTCGGCATGCCGAACACCGACCGCTCGATGGGCGAGGCCTGGCGCACCGCCACCTTCGCGATGATCCTGGCCCTCCCCTCCGGACTCCTCGACGGACCCGCCGGATCCCGGTCGGGGAAGAAGGGCGCCGGGAAGAAGTGATCCTCGGCTCCGGAAGACCCGGAGGCGGGGGGAAGACCAACGGCTTCTCTCCCCGGCGGGTATCATGCGGGACGGTTCTCGGTTCGCCAGGGAGTACACCATGCGGAAGCCACCGGTCCTCGGTCTCGGACTCCCCCTGACCCTCCTCCTCCTGTCGGCGGCGGCCGCGGCGGCGCCCGTCCTCGACCGGGTGGAGAGCGAGATCCGGAAGACGAGGAAGCTCCGGGTGACCGTGGAGGCCACCTTCACCGGTCCCGGCGAGCTCCGCCTCGAGGGCACGGTGAACGGGGTCCCCTTCTCGAAGAGGAAGCGCATCCGCCGGGCGTCCGCCCGCCGCGTCCGGTTCCGGGTGGACGCCAGGAAGCTCAAGCTCCGGCGCCTGGCCGAGCCTCTCGATTTCGACCTCCGGGTGACGGCGGCGGAGAAGAGCGGCGCCTCCGCGTCCCGGAAGGTGCGCGTGCTCGAGCCCCTCCCCCTGATCCTCCTCCCCGGCCTGGGAAACGAGCTCACCCCGGGGTCCCTGGACGCCTTCGCCTCCGCCCTGGCGCTCGCCTCCCCCGCGGCCTACCGCACCACGGGCCCCCGCCCCAACCTCATCGTCCACGGCTACCCGAGCCTGACCTCCTCGCTCGGCGTGCTGGGCCGGGAGCTGGACCCCGTGGTGGATCGCGCGCTCCGGGGGACCCA
>JAOZQC010000325.1 GCA_029932425.1 Planctomycetota bacterium
AGCCGCCCCCACCCGGAAGGTCCAGTGGGCGTCAAGCTTGTAGGTGGCCCCGATGGAGTACCGGAGGGCGTCGTCCCAGTTCTCGGTGGTGAAGGCGTCCGGCTGGGCCGGGTTCCGGAACTTCACCCTAAGCTCCCGGAAGCGGGACCAGTTCGTCCAGGTGACGTCGGCCAGGATGGCCCACTGGTCGTCGAGCTCGTGGTAGGCGCTCACGTAGATCTGGTCCGGGAGCGTGATGTCGGCGGTGGCCGACGTGTTCTTGAACGCGCCCGAGGCGGTGAGCGGGGCGGCCGCCGCGGGCACCGTGAAGCGACCCACCCCCCGGATGGTGTGCGCCACCTTGGACCGGTAGGCGATCCCGAACCGGGTGGTCTCCGAGAGCTCGAGGAGCACGCCGAGGTTCCAGCCCCAGCTCCAGTCGGAGCCCGTGACCCGGGCCTCGCCGTCGTTCTTCTGGGGCGCGAGACCGAGCGCCCCCGCGGTGGCGGGGCCGAGCGTCCCGAAGGCGATGGCCCCGAAGTCGATGGCGTTGGTGAGGGTCGCCCGCGCCCGCTGGTAGTTGACGCCGAACCCCACCGAGATCATCTCGTCGACCTTGTAGGCCACACAGGGGTTGATGTTGTAGGTCTTGAGGTCCGACTTCAACGCGTGGTACCGGCCCTGCCAGCCGTTGTCGTACTTCGTCCGCAGGCCGTAGGGGGTGTTCACGCCGAGCCCCAGGTGGATGCCTTCCGCCACCGGGGTGGTCACGTAGAAGCTGGGGATCAGGACGAACTGCCCGGGATCCCCTCCGTCGCCACCCGTGAGGGGGGCGCCGGTGACTCCCTTCGACCCGCTGTTGTGGAACTTGCCGTCGGGAAGGATGGCGTCCAGGGGAAACGCGGCCTGGAGCCCCGGAATCCTCGTCATCCCCGCGGGGTTGAAGAAGACCGTGGTGGCGTCCTCCGCCACCGCCGCCTTCCCCGCGTACGCGTTGCCCAGCCCCCGGCCGCCGAGCTCCACCACCTCGAAGCCAGCGCCGTGGGCCAGCGCGGAGAAGGTGAGGAGAAGACAGACGGAAAGCGCGACCATCCAGGCCGATCTCTTCACTTCGGCACCTCCCTGGTCTTCTTCCCCCCCTCCCTCGGCGGCCCCCGATGCCCGGCGGGAACCGCGCGGTGATCCCGATATGGTGCACATCCGCGCCGGTTTCGCACGCCCGAACCGGGCCGATCGAGTCGTCGAATCGGACGGAGGCCCGGCTTCTCGGACGGCTACCCGCTCGCCGGGGAGAGCACCGGAACCCTCCGGCCGGCCCGGGGCCTCGCGGGACCCTCCCCCCACGGATGCAGAACCCCGGCCTTATCCTCCCTCGGGAACCCGCCGCTCCCCTCCCACCGGCCCCTCCGGCGGGATCCCGGGGACCCCCTTGTTCCCGAGGTGGCGGACAGCGCGCCCAAGTTATACTATTAGCCATAAAATTAGTAGTTAAAGTGGGGTATTCCTACTAGTTTGACTTGAAATAGTCTTCCATTGGTTTTCGAGCGGGATCATCACCCGGAGAGACGCCGTGAGAATGCCCCGGAGACCACCGGACCACGAGGAGGTTTGGCGCCGATTGCAGGCGGAACCCGAGCGCGCCGCGACGCTCGCCCGCTCCCTCGTCGATGTCGCCCGGGACACCCCCTACCTGCACTGGGATCAGATCCGGCACCGCGAGCCCCCCTCGGATCTGACCCGCGAGGAGTGGTGGATCGCCCTGAAGCTCCTGAGAGAACCGCGATTCCGGAGTGTCCCGCTTCGCGATCTCCGGAGCCGCCCCTTCCGGTATCTGTTCACGGACCGGATCGCGGAATGGACGCACGAGATCGACATGGGCGCCGGGGGCGCCGTCGAGATGGGGGACCCCATCACCACCCCGGAGACGAGAGACCGGTACTATGTGAGCTCGCTGATCCAGGAGGCCATCACCTCCAGCCAGCTCGAGGGGGCGGCGACGACTCGACAGGAGGCCCGGGAGATGCTCCGCGCGGGCCGCGCGCCGCGGCACCGCGGCGAGAGGATGATCCGGAACAACTTCCTCACCATGAAGCGGCTCCGGACCTACCGGGAGGATCCGCTGTCGCCGGACCTGGTGTTCGAGATCCACCGGGGGATCACGGAGGGTACGCTGGAGGAACCGGGCGAGGCCGGGCGTTTCCGGGATCCGGGCGACAGGCGGGTGGTGGGGGACCGCCTGGGCCAGGTCTTCCACGAGCCCCCTCCCGCCCCACAGCTCCCCGCACGCCTGGAGGCGATGTGCCGGTTCGCCAACGCGGAGAAGCCCTTCGTGCATCCGGTGGTCCGCTCGATCATCCTCCACTTCTGGCTCGCCTTCGACCATCCCTTCACGGATGGAAACGGCCGGACGGCCAGGGCCCTCTTCTACTGGTCGATGCTGCGACACGGGTACTGGCTATCCGAGTTCGTGTCCATCTCCCGGATCATCCTCCGGGCCCCCGCCCGGTACTACCGCGCCTTCCTGTACACGGAGACCGATGAGAACGACCTGACCTACTTCATCCTTCACCAGCTCGGAGTCTTCCGGCGGGCGATGCGCGAGCTCCACGACTACATCCGGCGGAAGACCCGGGAGACGCGGGAGATCGAGGCCCGGCTGCGAGGGATGTCCGTCCTGAACCACCGCCAGCGCGCCCTCGTCGGCCACGCTCTCCGCCACCCGGGCTCTTCCTACACCATCGCCGGCCACCGCACGAGCCACGATGTGGTCTACCAGACCGCCCGGACCGATCTGCTGGACCTCTGGGCCCGGGGGCTCCTGCACCGGCGGAAGGTCGGGAGGGCGTACCACTTCTTTCCCCCCCCGGATCTCGAGCGGCGGCTCCTCGACCTCGGCTGAACGGGCCGGGAGTCCTCACCAGGGCAGGCGGTCGAGGTCCACGTTGCCGCCGGAGAGGACCACGCCCACGCGGGAGAGACCCCGGATCGCCCGGAAGTCCTCGGAGAGCACCGCGGCCGCCGCCGTCGCCGCGCTCGGCTCGATGACGAGCTTCATCCGGGTCCACACCAGGCGCATGGCGGCCGTGATCTCCTCGTCGGAGACGGTGATCACCGCCTCCAGGTGATCGCGGAGGATGGGCCAGGTGAGCCGGCCCAGGCTCGTGAGGAGACCGTCCGCGATCGTCTGGGGAGCGGTCTGGGGGACGAACCGGCCCGCGGCGAGGGACCGGGCGGCGTCGTCCGCCCCCTTCGGCTCCGCGGCGAAGAGCCGGATCCCGGGATTCACGCTCCGGGCCGCCACGGAGACCCCCGCCAGGAGCCCGCCGCCCCCCACGGGAGCCACCACCGCGTCCAGGTCCGGGACCTCCCCGAGGAGCTCCAGGGCGCAGGTCCCCTGCCCCGCGATCACCTCCGGGTGGTCGTAGGGGTGGAGGAACACGGCCCCCGTCTCCGCCTCCACCTCCGCGGCCCGCGCCTCCCGGGCGGCCAGGGTGGGCTCGCACTCGTGGACCACTCCCCCGTAGCCCTCCACCGCGGCCCGCTTCACCGCGGGGGCGGTCCGCGGCATCACGAGGTGGGCGGGGATCCCCCGGTCGCGGGCGGCGAGGGCCAGGGCCTGCGCGAAGTTCCCCGAGCTGTGGGTGACCACGCCGCGCGCCGCCGCCTCCGCGGGGAGGCTCCACACCGCGTTCGCGGCCCCGCGCATCTTGAAGGCCCCCGCGCGCTGGAGGTTCTCGCACTTGAAATAGAGGGAGCGCCCGGCCCGGGCATCCAGCGCCGTGGAGGTCATCACCGGGGTGCGGTGGACGAAGGGCCCGATCCTCTCCGCCGCGCGGCGCACGTCCCCGGGACCGACGGCCGGCTCGCCCATGGGCGGGAGTTTACCCCTTCCCCGCGTCTCTCTCGGGCATACTCGTAGGGGGAAGGAAGACTGATGGACCAGCCCGTCACCATCCGCACCGGCCGGCCGGAGTTCGACGACCTGTTCCCCCGGGTCCGGGGCTTTCTCGAGGCGGACGCGCTCGATCTCGTCATCGACGGGAAGCGGATCCGCGGCTACCGCTCCCCCGACGCCCGGTCCGTGTGGATCCGCGACCTCTCCGACATGATGCGGGGCACCCGGTACTTCGAGACCGACCTCACGAGCGCGGTGGAGCACTTCGCGGAAACCCAGGCCGCCAGCGGCCGGATCTTCGATTACTACACCACCTTCCCGGAGAAGCCCCCCTCCGAGCGGGAGAACTGGACGAAGTACGTCCGCGTGCCGGTGGAGGCGGACGTGGAGTACCGGTTCGTGAAGGCGGTGTTCCTCGCCTGGCAGGCCACGGGGGACGACGCTTTCCTCCTCCGGATGCTGCCCCCCATGGAGCGCGCCCTCGCCTACGTCCTCACCCATCCCTGGCGATGGGAGCCCGGCCTCGGCCTGGTGAAGCGGGCCTACACCATCGACACCTGGGACTTCGCCTACACCGCCGGCGCCCACCCCTGGCTGCAGTTCCGGATCGACGAGGGGACGTTCTGGGGGATCATGCACGGGGACGTGAGCGGGTACTACGAGGCGTTCCGGATCCTGTCCTTCGCCCACGAGCGGGTGGGAGACCCGGACCGGGCGCCGTACTGGGCCGAGA